>CANFLL010000003.1 GCA_947447825.1 Chitinophagaceae bacterium
TCCTGCACTTGTATAAGTAGAACCATTGAAAGTATAACTACCTCCTGAACAGATACTGGCAGTTGTGGTACTTGTAGATGTTGGTTTAACACTCAACACTAAAGTAGCAGAACTATCACAACCCACACTGTTTGTTAGATGTGCGATGTATGTTCCTGCACTTGTATAAGTAGAACCATTGAAAGTATAACTACCTCCTGAACAGATACTGGCAGTTGTGGTACTTGTAGATGTTGGTTTAACACTCAACACTAAAGTAGCAGCACTATCACAGCCTATACTGTTTGTTAAGTGTTTTATATAAGTACCAGCTGAAGTATATGTTGAACCATTGAACGTATAGCTTCCACCAGAACAAATGCTTGCACTTGTGGTACTGGTTGATGTTGGTTTAACTGTCAATACCAAAGTAGCAGTACTATCACAACCTACACTGTTCGTTAGATGTGCAATGTATGTTCCAGCACTTGTGTAAGTAGAACCATTGAAAGTATAGCTACCTCCAGAGCAAATACTTGCAGTTAAGGTACTGGTAGTTGGCTGATTTACCTTCATAGTTACCGCAGTACTTGTTACCGTTCTTGCTGTTACACAAGTCACGCTGCTAGTCAAAATACAAGTAATCTTATCTCCATTTACCAATGAGGCATCAGTATAAGTTGTTAATCCTGACCCCACATTGACGGCATTCTTTTGCCATTGATAAGTAGGAGTCGTTCCACCATTTGTAGGAGTAGCAGTAAAGGTTACACTTGTTCCTGTACAAATAGTTGTTGCAGAAGAAGCAACACTAACTGTTGGTGTTGCATAAGCAGCTACAGCTACTTTAATACTATTACTAGTAGCGGTTGTAGAAGTTACACAAGTTAAACTACTTGTCATTACACAAGTTATTGCATCATTATTTGCTAATGTATTATCACTGTAAGTGCTTGAGTTCGTGCCAACATTATTTCCATTCTTTTTCCATTGATAGGTAGGAGTCGTTCCTCCATTTGTCGGTGTTGCAGTGAAGGTTACACTTGTTCCTGCACAAATACTTGTAGTAGAAGCACTGATTGAAACCGATGGTGTAACATTGGCAGTAAGCACCACAGTTTGAGAAGTACTATCTACACAACTACTATCGCTAGTAGCAGTTAATTGTACGGTATAGGTACCAGCTTTAGTATATGAATAAGTAGGACTTGTTGTTATTGATGCACTACTGCCATCTCCAAAACTCCAGCTAAATGTCTGCTTGCCACTACTAATGGTACTAGCATTGGTAAATAAAAAACTATTACCTGTTAAACATTGATTGGCAGTATTAATACTAAATGAAGGATTAGGTTTTGGATTCACAGTTACATTCTGGGTTGTACTATCAGCACAACCAGTACCACTAGTAACAACTAATTTAACAGTGTATTTTCCTGCAGAAGTAAATGTGTATGTAGGACTTGTAGTGGTAACAGTTTTACCATCTATTGTCCAAGAGTATGTAACTGAACCTGCGCTTATAGTACTCGTATTGGTAAATACAAACAGGTTACCACTTATACACTGAGAATTTTTATTTATGGTAAATGAAGCCGAAGGCGTTGCATTAACGGTTATTGGTTTAGTTACAGTTGCAACACAGCCATTACTATTAGTAACTGTATAACTAATCGTATCAACACCAGTTGATACTGTAGTTATTGTGCCAGCAGAAACTTTAGCTACCGCAGTATTACTACTACTCCAAACACCACCTACTGTAGCATCTACAAGGGTAGTAGTACTTCCGAAACAGATAGCTGCATTTCCAGTTATTGCGGCAACTACAGGAAGTGCATTGATGGTAACACTCTTTGTAACGGTAGTGGCACATCCGTAAGCGCTAGTCACTGTATATGTAATGTTTGTTGTTCCACCAGATACACCCGTAACTGTTCCTGTAGCATCTACCGTTGCAATGCTAGTATTACTACTAGCCCACACACCGCTTGCAGTTGCATCTGCTAACTTGCTAGTGCTTCCCTGACAGAAAGTAGTTGTACCAGTAATGGCTGCAACAACTGGCAAAGGCTCAACAGTTTCATTACCTATCACCGTTGTAGAGCAACCACTTTGGGTTACAGTATAAGTAGTAATAACATCGCCTATTGCCACACCTGTTACTAATCCACCAGTGGAGATTGTAGCTTTTGTAACATCATTAATGCCCCAAGTACCTCCAGAAGTTGCATTTAATAATTGAACCTTACTTCCCACACAAACAGTTGAAGAAGTAGATGTGATTGCTGCTACAGTAGGATTTGCATTGACTGTAAAACTTGTAGAAACGGAATCAGCACAACCACTACTGTTGGTTATTTTGTAATATACCTTAACAGATCCTGCTGCTACTCCAGCTACAACCCCACTGGCACTGTTAACTGAAGCAATTGATGTATTGCTACTGCTCCAAACTGCAGAACCTCCGCTAGGTATGGTTGAAGTATTATATAATTGACTAGATGCCCCTACACAAGCACTTGCAGTACCAGTAGATACACTTAATGTTGGCAAGGCATTGACCGTAACTGTTGTATTGGCTACGCTGGAACATCCAACACCATTAACTACTACATATTGTATGATGGCAGAACCAGCTTTAACAGCTGTTACTACACCCGTAGAACTATTTACAGTAGCAATCGAAGTATTGTCTGATGACCAATATCCACTTGCAGTTGCATTTGTGATAGTTACCGTATTTCCTACACACAATGAAGACGTGGTTGGTGTATTCCTATTAATTCTTGTTCCAGCATTAACTGTTACAGGAAAACTTACAGTAGCAGAACATCCACCAACATTAGTAACCGTATAACTTATGTTAACAGAATTTGTAGCTGCAATACCAGTTACAGCACCTGTTGAAGAATCAACTGAAGCTTGTAAAGCATTGGCACTTGTCCATTTTCCACCACTTGTTGCATCAGATAAAGTAATGGTAGAACCCGTACAAACAGTGGCAGCACCTGAGATTGCACCAACTGTTGGTGCTGCATATATCGTAATTGTTTTAGTAGCTGTGCCAGTACAACCACGTCCATTTGTAACTGTATAGGTTATGGTAACAGTTCCCGCAGCTGTTGGAGTAAGAACACCAGTATTTGCTACGATTGTAGCAGCACCAGTTCCATTGGTCACAGACCATGTAGCTGTTGCACCACCACCAGCACCTACGCTTGTAGTAGAGTCAGTGTAAGTAACAGCAGTTCCAACACAAGCAGTTGCAGCACCATCTATTGGTGATACGGAAACGCTAGTTGCTACGTCAAGTAATATTGAAGAAACCGCCGAACAACTTCCATTAGTTACAGTGTATGCTATTGTTGTTGTGCCCACACTCAATGTGGTTGCACGAGCAGTAGTGCCACCAAAGTTTACAATTGTTGCAACAGCCGTATTACTGCTACTCCATGCTCCACCTGTTCCGGTAGTTGTATAAGTTAAGCTAGTTCCTCTACAAGTTGCATCACTACCTGTGATAGTGAAGGCAGTAGGACTAGGATTTACTGTTAGTGAAGTAGCTGAAACAGCAGCACATCCCGAAGCATTCGTTATTGTGTAGCTTATTGTTGCTGTTTTAGTGGTAGTGGTTGTTACTGGTTTCACCTTACCGGTTTGAGAAACAGTAGCCACACTTGTATTGCTACTAGTCCAAACGCCACCACTTGTTGCATTGGTTATTTGTGATGAATCACTAGAGCAAAGAGTTAATGTAGAAACACTATTTGCAGTTATGGAAGGTGAAGTATTTACAGTAAGATTCCCGGAAGCAGAATTGGTACAAGTACCACTACCCACCGTATATTTAATTACTGTGAACCCTGCAACAAGCGGGGTAACAACACCTGTTGAAGCATCAATTGTAGCTACAGAAGTATTACTGCTACTCCATGTTCCACCTGTAGTAGCATCAGTTAAAGTAGTAACAGTTCCAGTACAAGCAGTTGAACTTCCAGAAATAGCAGAAACCGACAATGCAGAGTTTACTGTTATTGCATAAGTAACTGTTGTAGTACATCCACCTGCATTAGTTACAGCATAGCTGATGGTATCTTTACCTAAGGCCACACCTGTTACTAAGCCATTATTATCTACCGTAGCAATTGTTGTATTACTGCTACTCCATGTTCCTCCTGTTGTTGAATTTGCTAACTGAGAGGTAGAGCTAACACAAAGTGAATTAGTACCTGTAATAGCTGAAACCGCAGGCGAGGTATTAACAGTAATACTTGCAAATACAAATGAACTACAACCTGTACCATTGGTAACTGTGTAAATAATGTTTGCAGTTCCAGCTGCTACTCCTGTAACTAACCCTGAACTATTTACTGTAGCAACAGCAGTATTTGAGGAAGCCCAAGTTCCTCCTGTAGTAGTACTTGCTAGCTGAGAAGAAGAAGCCACACAAACATTTGTATTACCAGTTAAAGCACCAATAACAGGTTTTGCAGCAACCGTAATAGCCAATTTACTCGATGTAGAACATCCAGTGCCATTGGTAACCGTATATAATATAGTATCCGTTCCAGCACTTACTCCAGTTACAGTTGCAGATCTAAAACCAGCAGCAACAACTGTGGCAATTGCTGTATTGCTACTACTCCAAGTACCACCGGTAGTAGTTTCGGTTAATGTTGCCGTTGCCCCAATACACAAACTTGATGTAGTGGATGTAATGGCCGCAACAGTAGGAGAATTGCTCACCACAATATTTTTACTGGAGGTAGAAGTACAACCATAGCTATTAGTAACTGAATAAGTAATTGATGATGTACCAGAAGCTACTGCCGTAATTAAACCAGAAGTACTATCTATGGTAGCTATGGTTTTGTTGCTACTGGTCCAAACGCCTCCTGAAGTAACGTTTGAAAATGTAGTGGTAGTACCTGCACATATTGGCGAAGTACCCGTAATGCCAGGAACATAAGGATAGGCACTTACACTAAACGTGGTTGTGGCAGCATTGCTACATCCTGTTGTTGCATTAGTTACAGTGTAGCTAATGGTAAAAGCACCAACTGCCAAAGCCGAAACAACACCTGTTAGGCTATCTACTGAGGCCCCAAGATCGTTAGAGCTACTCCATTTACCACCCTTAGTTGCATCGGCTAAAGTACTTGTTGCCCCCCTACAAGCGTAGTTAGTGCCTGTAATGGCGGCTACTGTGGGCAATGGATTTATAGTTACACTTATGGTTGTGGTTGCCGAAGCAACACCATCCGATACTGTTATAGCAAAGGCATCTGTGCCACTGTAATTAGCCGAGGGAGAATAATTAAAGCCCGAGGGAGAGAATACACTACCATTAGAACTTCCTGAACCAGGAAAGCCATGCAGCGTTCCGTGTGATGGTGCGGCTTTTATGGAATACGTTAACAACAATCCTGATGTTGCATCGTAGGTAGGAAAATAATTGTCGATTACATAACTCGACGCATTTTCGCAAATGGTTAATGTCTGGGAACTTCCTCCTGTAAAGGATGGACTAGTTTGACTAAATCCTAAAAGGCTAATAACACTTAGCAATACCACAAGGATAAACTTATTCTTCATATCTAGGCAGTTTTTTGAACAAAGATGCTCTATTAGAATGAATCGTTGCCTGTAGTATAGTTTTTTAAATCCTTTAATGAAATCTATGTAATAGCTGAAAGTTTCTTGCAATTAATCTTGCATTTGGTTACACATTTAATTACTAGTCTACATAAAAAGTCCTTTGCGAAATAGCCAACTGTGTAGCATTTAATCATTTAGCCTTATGCAGAAAGATGCTTACAGCATTACAAATTCGGGAAGGCTATTTTCATTTGGAGTGCATCTGAATTAGGATTCTTAAGATTAAAGGAATAGCAGGATTAGCGGCTGTATTAATCCTTCCTATCCTTACATCCTGAAAATCCTAATTCTGACAATTTTAAATTTCTAGGAAGGTGCTAAATAGGTGAAATGTGGGGTGTTGAGCTTCTTTTTTGTAGACAGATTATATCATTTGTGGGAAAACATACCCCATTTGGGCTCTATATGTTGAAATTCTAGTAGCAAAATGAGTCAATTATACTCAAAATTTAGAAATCTAGTAACAAATGACCTCAATTACGTCTAGAATTTGAAAATCTAACAAGAAACAGGAGTAATTATACTCAGATTTCGGAAATCTAGTAACAATCGGATGCAATTGTACTCAGATTTCTAAATTCTACTAACAAATGGATACAATTATGCCTAGAATCCAAAAATCTAGCAATAGTTAGAATCATTTATACTCAGATTTTTAAATGCTAGTTTGAGACATTAGATTCCTGGCTATTAATTGTTATTTAGTATTACTAACTTTAATAGAGTTAGCTTGCCAGATTAATATTTTAAATTGATAAATTTTTTCCAATGGCAAAAGAACTTGAAGCGTTAAACATCGGTCACCTTACCAACCTTGAAGCTGGTCAGTTAGTAAAAAGTAACCTAAAAGATATGGGTAGTATCACCGCAGGCGAGATTGTAGATACCGTAGTTAAAAACTTTATCATCAGCCTTGGCAACAAGGAGGTTGATTATGATAAGGGTTTGGTGCAGGTGCAAAAAAATGATGAAACCGACAAGCTGATCGTGGCTGATAATAAAAGGGATAGATCTATCGGCGCCCTGAATGCTGCCATCCATTTGGGAAGCTATTCGGATGTGGAAACAGAAGTGCTGGCAGCTACAAGTTTGCATACCTTGGTAAGCACTTACACCAATCTTCAATACCTTAATTATGAGGCAGAAACTAATGGCATAGACAATTTAGAAATCGATTTGGCAAATACCAAATATGCGCCTTTTGTTACACTTTTGGGTATTGGCAAATACGTTCTTCGCCTAAAAACAGATAATGAAGCCTTCAAAACCTTGTATAGTGGGCGCACGGTGGGCATTGCAAATACGGTGGTTTATAGCATGAAAACCCTTAGAAAGGACTTGTTTCTTGTTTATGGCAATTTCACTTCTTATATATTAACGATGTCTGAAAATGTAAATACACCTCAGTACAATGATGTATTAGCAGTGGTGAATGCTGGCAGAAAACAATATGCCGATATGCTAGCCATCCGTGAAGGAAAAGCAGCAGCGGAAAAAGCAAAGGAAGAAGAGGCTAAATTAGTTGACAGTAAAAAGTTGTAAGGGGAGTTTAAAGTAATGGGGTAGAGACACAACATTGAAGCGAAAGCTGCGCAATTTATTTTGACTAGATTCTTCAAAAAACAAATGGGTATTTTTATTTCAGCACGAAATAAAAATACCCATTTTATCTTTTAAAACTATTAACCACAAAGAGATTAATATAAAAACATTGTGTTTTTTGTGGTTAAAAAACAATTAGCTAACCAACACATCACCAGTCATTTCCTTCGGTATAGGCAATCCCATCACTGAAAGAATTGAAGGAGCAACGTCGCCTAGTTTACCAGCTTTCACCGTGCCATGCCATTCTTTATCTATCACAAATAATGGAACCAAATTAAGCGAATGCTGTGTGTTTGGGCTTCCATCATCATTAACCATGTAATCGGCATTACCATGATCTGCTGTTAAAAATATGGTGTATCCATGATTCAACGCTGCCGTAACCACTCTTTCTACACATTTATCTACCGTTTCTACAGCCTTTACCACTGCACTAAAAACCCCAGTGTGACCAACCATATCTGCATTGGCAAAGTTTAAACAAATGAAATCAGCAGATTCTTTTTCAATTTCAGGAACAAGTTTGTCTGCCAATTCGTATGCACTCATTTCTGGTTGCAAATCGTAGGTGGCCACCTTGGGGCTAGCAGCCATTATGCGCGATTCGCCTTCAAAAACATTTTCTCTTCCACCACTAAAAAAGAAAGTAACGTGTGGGTATTTTTCTGTTTCTGCAATGCGTATCTGCTTCTTTCCATTTGCAGCAAGCACTTCGCCCAATGTGTTATTGAGGTTATCATTCTGGAACATCACATGCACATCCTTAAATGTTTTGTCATACTCTGTAATAGTTGTGTAGTATAGTTTTAGTTTATACATACCCAAATCTGCATGATCTTCTTGCGTTAGTACGTGGGTAATTTCACGACAACGATCTGTACGGAAGTTGAAACACAAGGCAGCATCACCTGCTTTTATTTTTCCGTTTTCCTTGATGTTACCATTAATAATTGGCTTAATAAATTCATCTGTAACACCATTAGCATACGAAGCTTCAATAGATGCCAACAAATCGGTAGAGGTTTCTCCCTCACCATTAACCATTGCATCATAAGCAAACTTCACACGTTCCCAGCGTTTATCTCTGTCCATTGCATAATAACGGCCAGTGATAGAAGAAATTTCACCTACTGATGTAGAAAGATGTTCTTGCAATCCTTTGATGAAGCCTAGTCCGCTTTTAGGATCACAATCACGTCCATCAGTAAATGCGTGAATGTAAACTTCTGTAAGCCCCTGAGCCTTACAAACGTCCACAATTGCTTTAACATGAGAAGTATGCGAATGCACACCGCCATCGCTTACTAAACCCAATAAGTGAAGGGGTTTGCCATTATCTTTTGCGTATTTAATTGTTGATAAAAGTGTTTCATTAGTTGCCAATTCTCCCGTTCGGATAGCCACATTTATTCGCTGCAGTTCCTGATACACTATGCGCCCTGCACCTAAATTAAGGTGTCCTACTTCACTATTACCCATTTGCCCATCAGGCAAACCCACTGCCTCACCGCAGGTAACCAACGTACTGTTGGGGTATTTACTATACAAAGACGTTACGAAAGGAACGTTTGCATTTTGAATAGCATCTGAGGTTTTGCTTTTGCCAAGACCCCATCCATCCATGATTATTAATATTGCTTTCTTACTCATGCGATAAAACTACGATTTTTAACCAATTAAACTAAAACGATAGCGTTAATTTCAACTTGTTGGCATGTTTTTAGCTAAATTCACGCAATAAATTATTAGAATGAAAACACTTTTACTTTCCATCGGCTTAGGATTAATTCTTAGTTCATTTACTTTTTTTGATAACTCGTCAGCAATTATCAATGCCTTAAAAGAAGGCAATGCAGAAGTAGTAAGTAGATATTTTGACAACTATATAGATATGAAGTTACCTGAAAAAGGAGAAATAAAGAACATTGGAAAAAACCAAGCAGGCATTTCACTTCAAAGTTTTTTTAAAGAAAACAACATTAAAAGCTTCGAATTACTCAGTCAGCGAGATATGAATGGCACCATGTATTTGGCTGGAAAACTAATTAATGACGGAAAAGGATATAACATAACTATACTATTGAAAACAAAAGATACCAACCAAGAAATAATAACAATTAGAATAAACTAAAAAACGAGTACCCTCTTTTTTAGGAAGAAATAGGTTGTAAGTATTAAGAATTAAGTGATTAACACTCTCCACCTCTGCATTCATATAATCAAGCTAATTTTCTACATCTTAAGGTTTTCACTCTGCGGTTATTTTTTCTCTTAACCAAAAGGTATTGATATACAAGGGCTGTTTCAGTAAATGAGACAGCCCTTTTTTCTGTTGGTTATCCAAAAAATATAAAGCTTGCAATCATTCTTCCAAAACATTCTATTATCTTGCGGCTCTAATAAAAGAATATGTTTTTTCTGCACAAAAATTTAGATCTCCTCAATCATCCCTTTGGGTTGTAGTACATTCTTTTTCATCAACTTACCAAAACTTCAATACTTAATTTATTTATTTTCATATTTGAGCGCATCTAGCCTAATAGCTGTATGCCCTCAATACTATTAATTTTTACAAATGACTACAAGTACATTATCTGATAAAAGCAATTTTTATCTGGAATTAGAAGACAAATTTGGTGCACACAATTATCATCCATTGCCAGTTGTATTAAAAGAAGGCAAAGGCGTTTATCTTACAGATGTGGATGGCAAAAAATATTATGACTTCTTAAGTGGTTATTCTGCTGTTAACCAAGGTCATTGCCATCCAGCAATCATAGATGCTCTCATTAATCAGGCACAAACACTAACCCTTACTTCACGTGCATTTCATAATAATATTCTGGGAGAATATGAAAAATATATCACCGAATTTTTTGGATTCGATAAAGTTCTGCCAATGAACACTGGTGTAGAAGGTGGCGAAACAGCTATTAAACTAGCCAGACGCTGGGCTTACACACACAAAGGGGTACCAGAAAATAAAGCGAAAATAATTTTTGCAGAAGGCAACTTCTGGGGTAGAACATTAGCAGCCATATCGGCATCTACTGATCCAAGTAGCTACAAAAATTTTGGTCCGTTTATGCCAGGGTTTGCTAATATTCCATACAATGACACAGTTGCACTCGAAGCAGCTTTGCAAGACTCTAATGTTGCGGCCTTTATGGTTGAACCAATTCAGGGTGAAGCTGGTGTTGTAATTCCTGATGAAGGGTATTTATTAAAAGTTAGAGAACTATGTACCAAGTACAATGTGCTTTTCATTGCAGATGAAATACAAACAGGCCTTTGCCGTACAGGTAAAGTGCTTGCTTGTGATCATGAAGCTGTTAAACCTGATATTCTTATTTTAGGAAAAGCACTAAGTGGGGGCACAATGCCAGTTGCAGCAATATTAGCAAATGATGAAGTGATGCTTACCATAAAACCAGGCGAACATGGAAGTACTTATGGCGGTAATCCGTTGGCTTGTGCTGTGGCAATAGCTTCATTGAAAGTGCTTAAAGAAGAAAAATTAGCGGAAAACGCAGAGTCAATGGGAATATTATTGAGAGAAGGATTGTCAAAACTAAATTCTCCTTTAATAAAAACAATTCGTGGCAAAGGATTATTGAATGCAATTGTTATTGAACATGAAAACCCTGATGCTTCATGGGATTTATGTTTGGCTTTAAGAGATAATGGATTATTAGCGAAGCCAACTCATGGCGATAAAATTCGCTTTGCACCACCATTGGTCATTACAAAAGAACAAATATTCGAGTGTGTAGATATTATTGCAAGATCATTGAAAACTTTAGAATAAGGTATGAATTTCAGTTCGGGGATTTCAAACCGTCGTGTACACTTAAAATTTCACAAAGAACACTAGGATTATTGGGTAATATTTGTGTAGAATTGCTAATATCAACAACAAATCCTTATGTCCTTATTGTTAAAATCGCTTAATTGCAACAGGACTTGATTTCTAGATGCTATCAAAGTAAAGAGACTGCCGACATTAAATGGCAGTCTCTTTAATGTTGCAATATTGTTTAAAAGGAATAGGAATAAAGCATTCCCAATACTCTCATAATTTTTTACTTAAACGCTCAAATAATCTTATGAGCCAGTTATATCGCTTACTTTTACGCCTTTTAGTAAAACGATTGACATTTATTAACTGAATATATATTCAGTTTCTACATTGCTTGTTATAAAGAATTGGTTATGGAAAGAAGATTAGTTTATTTGGTGAATCCAATATCTGGAACCCAAAAGAAAGAGGAGATAAAACAGCAAATAATAGACCTTACCACAGCTCAAAACATACCCTTTGAAATAGTACCAACAAATGCCAGCGGCAACTATGATTTTTTGAAAGATAAGATTCAAAAGGAATCCATAACAGATTTAATAATTGTGGGCGGAGATGGTACTGTTAACCAAGTGGTTGGCTCACTTCACAAACATGTGAATGTAAGCTTTGGAATTATCCCCGTTGGATCAGGAAATGGGCTTGCCAATGCAGCAGGAATACCAAGAAAAGCAAAGGATGCCATTCTGTTTCTATTTTCAAATGCAGGAAAATATGTAGATGCCTTTACCATCAATGACAATTTTTCTTGCATGTTAAGTGGGGTAGGTTTTGATGCTCAAGTGGCGCAAGATTTTGCAACAAGTGGTAACAGAGGTTTACTTACCTATACACAACAAAGTTTATTAAACTTTTTTAAGGCACAACCCTATCAATTCGAGATTACAGTTGATGATTTCACTTTCTTCACGGAATCCTATTTTGTAAGCATTGCCAATGGCAATCAATTTGGCAATAATGTTACCATTGCTCCTTTAGCAAATCTTAGTGATGGCTTGCTTGATGTGGTTATTGTTCAAAAAATGAGTAAAGCAAAGTTGCCATTTGCTGTGTTGAAACAAATTAGAGGTAACAATAAGTTGCAAGAATTGGTAAATGAAATCAATACTAAAAATGTACTCTACTTTCAAACACAAAGCTTGTCTGTACGAAACATCAAACTTGCACCCCTCCATATAGATGGAGAACCGACTGAAACCGCTGATTTTTTTAAGATTGATATACTCAAGGATTGTTTCAAGCTTATCCATTAATTTCTATATTTAAAAAATAAAAGGGTGCATAAATAATTTTTGGATAGTTATTTCAAATAATCCCCCTATATTTGCACTCCCTTTACAGATGGTGCGGTAGCTCAGTCGGTAGAGCAAAGGACTGAAAATCCTTGTGTCGCCGGTTCGATCCCGGCTCACACCACAGAAAAAGCTTCTACATTTGTAGAGGCTTTTTTTATGTCATTATGTTTCACAAAGTTTTCCCAGTTAACATTGTCAACTGGTTCAAATCCTTCTTTCTAAACACTTAAAATGAGACCCGCCATTTTAAATTTCCAGCCTTGCATCTTGAAAGTAAACAGTTTGAATAGAACTTAACCCAAGTTGCAGCACGGTTACCTAATTTCTATCATTATCTAACTTGTTTTAGGCAAATGGATAGTTATTCTTTCCAAAATTCCTGCTTTTAAATCATTTTGCGCTAATACCATTTTATAAAATATGGAAGACATTTATGAGAAAGGTTTTCTACTTGCCCTCATGTATTTAAAGGTTTCATTCAGACATAATTCTACCACTAATTGCATTTTGGCTTTCTATTGTTTGTGGGTAGTATGGAAAGATAAGTACAATCATAGTTTTTTGAAAGTGGAAAGCCTTACAAAAGGGCTGAATGAGCAAGACGCCAACAAAACAAATACATAAGGCACTCAAGAATCAACAAATAGAGCCGTTTGAGCAGACCACCCCTTTAGTATAAAGACGCATACTAATAAATGAAAGACATTGAAAACTGTAATCCTCAACCCAATTAGTTTCAGATTATGTTTTAGCAAATATAAATTATAGAAATACAGATTATTTTAGGCAACATATATTTAAAATCACTGCCAATTACTCCAAAAATTTTCATAAATCTCTCAAAATAAAAACACCGACAAGTTTGGTTGTTTTTTCAAAACCTTATCCATAGAGAAAAGTTTTTGTGCAATTTTTCATACAAAGAAAAAAGCAATTTGGTTAAGCAATACGAAAGCATACGTTGACAATAATATTGTCAATCGATACAATATGAAAGCATTGTTTGACTAAAACATTGTCAACAGAGGCATTATGAATGCATCGGTTGACTAAAATATTGTCAAACGAAGCAATATGAAAGCATACGTTGACAATAATATTGTCAATCGATACAACACGAAAGCATCGTTTGACTAAAATATTGTCAAACGAAGCAATATGAAAGCATCGAGAGGCAATATGAAGCCAATCGTCTGTAATTATTTGTCAATGATAAAAGTATTAAATGAACTGGCAGCAAGCGTGGCAGTAACGGTTTTGTTACCAATAACAATGGAAAAAGGCTTTTCCTGTTTTTTGTTTTCTACAACAACCACAACACTTCCATCAGGGTTAATGAAGGAAAGTGCACTGCTATCTTTATTTTCATTTTTAAGCAGATATGCACCTGGACTCACAAAACGACTGAAGTGTTTCATTACATAAAACTGTGGATTGTAAATTACCTTCTTTGCTTTGGTATCGATGGTTATGGAACTATTCTGACTCCAGGCCCAACTGCTCAATCCTGTTTCATCAAGCACCATATTCCAATACATATAAGCTTGGCAACCTCCATTAATATATTGTTTCATTTGGCCGTATGTGTCGTCAGCTTCCTTCCAAGAGTTTTTGCCATTGTAGCATTTAGTTTCTGTTTCCATCATCGGTAAGTTTGTTTGCCTCCTTAAAAAAGACAATACAAACCTACTATTGTATTGTAAGCCTAGCCCAGAAACGTATTTCATGGTTTCTTTATCGTCCAAAATATGTTTAAACCAGTTTGTGTCTTTATTTGTGATAGTTCCTAACCAAATTTGGGCAGGAATTTTTTCTTTGACGAATGTTGGTCCAAGATAATTCTTGATATAATTATTCATTGTTTCAGGATTATCCCATTTGCAAGAAGGATATTTGGTTTCCATGATAGGTTCATTTTGAGGATGAATTTGGGTAATATTGATACCTGCTTTTTTATATTCCAACACGTACTTAGCCTGATAATGTGCATAAGCATTTAGTATGGCAGACTCCATACGCAAACTACCACTATCATATTGATTATTGGTTTTCATCCAGGCCGGCGGACTCCAAGGAGAAGCCCATAGTTTGAGGTTAGGATTAATTTTCAGAGCGGCTTTTATGTACGGTATCAAATGCTTTTTATCTCGATCAATAGAGAATCCTTTCATGTCATAATCGCCTGGCACATCATCATAGGAGTAGGCATCTAAAGCAAAATCACTTGCAGCCATGGGGGTTCGGCAAATATTAAATCTACTACCCTCCTTTGGGTCAAACAATGCTTTCATTGCTTCATCCCTATCTTTTTCATCCAATGCAAGCAAGGCTTTCCACCCCAGTTCGTTGAAGCAACCACCCCAACCTTTTATTTTTTGTTCGGTGGCCTTTATATTTAATACTAAAGCAGAATCTAGATTTTGAGACAAAACTGTTTGTAATGTTAAAGGGGGTTGCTCAACCCATGGCGCATTTTCGGAAGTACTTACCCATTTAACTTTTTGTGCAATTAGTGTTGAATGGATGCCAACAAATGAAATCAGTTGAACAATAACAATCCTCCAAAAGGCTCTTAATTTCTTGTTTGTGGACATTAATCGATGAATTCTATTTTTCATAAATCTTATTTTTTGCAAAAGCAATGTTTGTTATACCAACAATATTACTAAAAGTTTAACCTCAAAAAACAGAAAATGTATAATATACTTCCGCTTTGAATATTAAACTACTTATAAAATTGACTTCTTTTCCTCTTTCCATTTGCACTGTGGCTTCAGTGACAATTAAAAAAACCTCCAAGATAAAAAAGTGGTTGCCACAGATTGTAAAGAGAGAACTGAAAAAGAGAATTGATAAATTTTGAGAATACGAATCATAATTCAATACGATTTAGTTAACCTAAATTTTATAATACTCTAGACCTCTGCGTTCTTAAATTCAAACATTTTATAAGCTATTCTTGATTTTACCCTGCGGTTCTTTGCGCTTATTTTTCCTCCTAACTAAACAACATAGAATCATAATTTATAGTTACGTTTCAGTTTGAGGTAATCACTCATTACTAAATACATCTACCCCAAAACACACGGCAATATTTTAAAATACTATTCAAATTTGTTAACTAAACCTTTTTTGCAGCCTTTGTTCCAAAAATCAATACATCGATTTAGCAAATCAAACCCTCAACTCCCTACTTTTACGCCTTATCTTTCATACAATAAACAGCATAACACAAACTACATGTCATCATTCATCGTTCAGGGAGGCAACAAACTAAAAGGCACCATCATTCCTCAAGGTGCTAAAAACGAAGCCCTTCAAATAATAAGTGCAGTACTACTAACAGCCTCTCCAGTAACGGTAAATAATATTCCAGACATCCTCGATGTTAATTTACTGATAGAACTATTGGCAGACATGGGCGTTAAAGTGAATAGGGTAGATAGACACACTTGCATTTTTACTGCCGATAAAGTAGATACTGACTATTTTACTTCGGAGGCATTTAGAATTAAAGGTGGCAGATTGAGAGGGTCTGTATTGTTGGCAGGCCCCATGTTGGCTAGGTTTAAAAAGGCTTATATCCCTAAACCTGGTGGAGACAAAATTGGCAGACGAAGACTTGATACCCACATTATAGGATTTGAAAAACTAGGTGCTAAGTTTGAATATGACCATACCCTTAGTATTTTTAAACTTAGCTCCCCGCAACTTAAAGGCGCATTCATGTTGCTCGACGAACCTTCTGTTACTGGCACGGCAAACATTGTGATGGCAGCCGTTTTAGCCGAAGGAATAACCACCATCTATAATGCTGCTTGCGAACCTTACTTACAACAACTTTGTAATATGTTGTGCCGTATGGGCGCAAAGATTTCTGGAGTAGGGAGTAACCTTTTAGTTATTGAAGGCGTTATTGAACTCCAAGGAACAGCTCACACAATGTTGCCCGACATGATTGAAGTAGGAAGCTTTATTGGTTTGGCAGCCATGACACAAAGTGAAATAACTATTAAAGGAGCTGGCATTGATTATTTGGGAATGATACCTGAAAAGTTTGCGCAAATGGGTATTCAGTTTTCAATAAAAGGAGACGACATTTATGTTCCAGCCCAAGATAGTTATGAAGTAACTACTTATATGGATGGGGGCATATTAACCATTTACGATCATCCATGGCCTGGATTCACCCCCGATTTAATTAGCATTATGCTAGTAATTGCCACACAAGCAAGGGGTAGTGTGTTGATTCATCAAAAAATGTTTGAAAGCCGTTTATTCTTTGTAGATAAACTTATTGATATGGGTGCGCAGATTATTCTTTGTGATCCACATAGAGCCACCGTAATTGGTCTTGGAAGAAAGTATGCATTAAGGGGTATCACAATGAGTAGTCCGGATATTAGAGCTGGACAAGCTTTATTGATTGCTGCTTTGAGTGCAGAAGGCAAAAGTACTATTCAGAACATTGAACAAATAGATAGAGGTTACCAAAATATTGATACTAGATTGAGGGCTTTAGGAGCAGATATTACAAGGGGTTAGAAAATTTTAAATCATCTTTATGGTATTAGTCACGGGAGGAAGCGGTTTGGTTGGTAGTCATTTAATTGTTTCTCTAATAAAAGAAGAAAAACATGTTAGGGCAATGTACCACTCTAATCATCCCGTAATAAATCATAAAAACCTTGAATGGTTTAAAGGAGACATATTAGATGTTCTAGATGTAGAGGAGGCGATGCATGGGATAAGTCAAGTATATCATTGCGCAGCGATTGTTTCTTTTAACCCCAAAGACAAAGAACAACTTTTCAAAACAAATGTAGAAGGCACGGCCAATATAGTAAATGCAAGTTTAGACGCTGGTATTGAAAAACTAGTTTATGTTAGTTCGGTTGCAGCTCTCGGACGAACAAGAGAGGATAAGCCAATAGATGAAACGATGACCTGGAGCGAAGAAACGGGTAACAGTGAGTATGGCAGATCGAAATATTTGGCAGAAATGGAGGTTTGGAGAGGGGTTGGTGAGGGGTTGCAAGCGGTAATCATTAACCCAACGATCATTCTTGGAGCCGCGGATTGGAACAAAGGAAGTGCAGGGATTTTTAAATCTGTATTTAATGAATTCCCTTGGTACACCAATGGAATATCTGGTTTTGTGGATGTTATGGATGTAGTGAAGGCAATGATGCTACTGATGGAAAGCAACATTGTGTCACAAAGATTTATTGTGAATGGCCATAATGTTAGCTACAAAGATTTGTTTACAATGATTGCCAAAGTTTTTGGCAAACACCCCCCTACCAAAAAAGTGACAAGAACCATTGCAGAGATAGTTTGGAGACTGGAAGCCATAAAAGGATTAATTACTGGTAAAAACCCCCTTTTAACTAAAGAAACAGCCCATACTGCACAGCTTAAAGTTCATTTCAATAATGACAAGCTGCTAAGTGCGCTTCAATCCTTTCAATACACACCAATTGGGGTCTCAATTAAAAGAATATGTGAGGAATTAAGGAAGATTCATCAAGTTTAGAGAACTTCCTTTTTAGCTTCTTCTGCAAGAAACCTTTCCAATGCGGTAACCATACTTGGTGCTTGAGGCGCTGGGGCTTTTATGCCAATACTGTAGCCAGCTTCAATAACAGCTTTAGAAGTGTTTTCTCCAAAAGTTCCTAGAATAGTTCCATTTTGATTGTATTCTGGAAAGTTATCTATTAAACTTTTCACGCCACTTGGTGTGAAGAGACAAATTACATCAAACTCTTGTTCGTCAAAAAGAGTTTTGATATCATTACTAACACTTCTGTACATGAACGCAAGGCTAAAGTCGCACTTATTAGTTTTTAGCCAATTAACAATCTCATTGTCTTGTTGATTTTCGCTACATACATATAAAAAACTTTGGTTGTCTTTATGTTTATTTATCACATCAAACAAACTCTTGTTATTGGCTGTAGCGCCAAAAAATACTTTTCGCTTTCTATATAAGATGAACTTTTGAAGGTAAAGCGCAACAGATTCGGTGGTACAGAAATACTTTGTCTCCTGATCTATCGAACGCTTCATGTCTTCGTTCATTCTGAAATAATGATCAATAGCATTTCGGCTAGTGAAAATGACAGAGGAGTACTTAGTTAAATCGATTTTTTGTTTTCTAAATTCTTTGGCAGTAATTCCTTCAATTTTAATGAAGGGATAAAAAACAAGTTCAACGGGGAACTTACGCTGCAATTCAAAATAAGGGGACTTATCGCTATCAGGCCTAGCTTGAGAAATAAGTATTTTCTTCGAAATATTTTCAGTAACGGGCTTGTTCTCTTCCTTGGTAACCATTCTTCTTATCTAAGGTTGTGCAAAATTATATGCTTGTGGTTATTAAATTTAAAACTGCCTTTAAAATAAGTAACAATGGCAATATCTCAACGGCGCAAAGGTATAGGAAAAAATGCAAGGGGTGAACGCTTAGCTCATTTCTTAATGAACTCATTGCTACAAAATATCTGTAAACAAGTACTAATCCCAAAAGACAGTAAGTAGCTATTAACCCAATTGCTGCAATTTCTCCTCCTGTGAATGCCAATAAAAACAAAAAAGGTATTAAAAGAATTGCGGTTATTTTATTGCCTAAAAACACTACAAAGATGTATGATTCTAATGCCTTTACTTCATTGAACACCCATCCTATAAACGTTAAAAATATGAATTTGAATAAATAAACACCACCCACTAAGGCTAATGAATAAAGTAGCACTTGCCAAAATTTGATATGAATAAGTCCTTTGTTAAAAAGAACAATTGTTAGGTAGAATGCAAGACTAATAACGAATACCGCATTTAATATTAGTGAAGATATTTTATTGTTTGTTATTTGCTCAATTGCCTGTTTTTGTCGATATGATTTTTGAAATAATAAAGAAAAGATATTAGAGAAATATCTAGGAAAAAGTGCTTTAGTAAACGCAACCAATGCAACTAACCCAACCAAAATGTAAAATATCATTTCTTTTCCTTCTGGATTCCTCTCTTTTTCTAGCAACGCCATAGCGTTTAATCGAATAGGAATAAATGATCCTCCAAAAATTTCAGCATAAGAAGAAGTGTCAATTTTATTAGCTAATAACGCTATGTTATTTTTTATTGAGTCTACTCTTAATGAGTCTATTTTTTTTTGCGCAAGTAATAAGGAGTCTTTTATCTGCAGTGAATCCTTCCCATTAGTAGTTAGGCTTTGGTAAAAAGAAGTGTCATACAATTTTTTTGTATACACAGAGTTCTTTTTTACAATGGTCTTTCCAACTGGCTTTACAGGTTTAACATCAATTGATTTTATTGGTATATCAACATTAGCAGTGTCCTGCTGTGCAATAGCAATAAAAGTAGAGGCCAATAGGCAAAACAACAAGAATATTTTTCTATTTCCACACATCGAAACAAAAATAAGTATTTCCTAAACAAGATATTCTAGAATGCAAAACGGTTTGCGTGCATTGTTTTGAATCAGGTAATTAATAATAGATAAAGGGGTAAAATAATAGGCCAATTATAAATGAATTTTACAATCAAGAGCATCACAGAATAAGTACCAACGCTCCTTTTTTAAAAATAAAGCTTAGATACTCTCATTCTCGTTTAATATTATTTTTTTTCAAACAATGTACAGCAAATAAATAATTCAAAGTATCTACCGCATTAATAATTGATAGTTTAGATTTTTAAAACAAAGCAAAACGGCAAATAAATTAAAGATGATTGCTGTTACGAAAGTTTTTATCTTCAAGATGAATTTTTGTATTCAAGATATATATACTTTGCAAGATTTTAAATTACCAATAATGAAGCATGTAGTTTTATTTTTTTTTATACCCTTTTGTTTTTTTGAAATAGTAAATGCTCAGGCTAAAATTTCATTAGGCTTAAAACTTGGGTCAACAATTCCTGGAATAGGATTAAATAGTTCTAATCCTATAATGGATGGTTACAAAAATCAATTAGCACCTTGTTATGGAGTTGTTCTAGAAACTGGCCTAAATAAAAAATGGTCATTGTTGAATGAAGTTAATTATACCACTATCAAAATAAAAAAGAATGGGGGTCAGGTGATACCAAAAAGTATTATTAAGTACTTTAATTTAACAAGTTTGAACCTACCAGATGATTTATATGCAAATTTTGAAAGCAACATAAACATGAATTATTTTGAAGTTCCGATAATGTTAAAATATTTCTTTCATCAAACTGAGAAATTTAACTGTTTTGCAAATGGAGGTTTCTTTGTTGGCACATTGGTTAATGGAAATATAAATACAAAAGGACAAGGAAATGTATATTCAGATGCGGCACATACTAATTCAATTACACCATTTCCTATTTTTTTAAATACTAACATTAATGTACAAAATTGGTTAAATGATTTTAACTACGGATTTCAAGGAGGAATAGGATGTACTTTAAAATTCAATACAGGCGAAATTTTTGCTAATTTGAGTGGTAGTATTGGATTTAATAATATGCAAATAAATAAAGATGATGGTGAAAACAAGTCTAGAGAAGGAACTTTATGTGTGGGGTACTTAATTCATCTAAGCAAATAATATATATAAATTACTTGTACGAAGATTCAGAATGGGGTTTTACCGATTACAAAATAAATTAAGCAATTCATTAGCAAATGAAAAATCATTTGGCATTTGGTTTGATAATATTGAACACATAAGTAACAAATAAATCATTTACGTCTTTTCTCATAAGCAGTTAGTTTTGGTTGCGGCTCCGATTTTTATCGGGGCCAATTTTTTTAATGACTTATAAGGTTAAAACAATTCAACATTATAATCAAACAAGATTATTGCAGAAACAATAGCAGATGTAAAAAAATAAAAAAACCTCCTGAAAGTAGAATACTCTCAAGAGGCTTAAATAATCGCAAAGTACACAAAGTTCTTGAAAACAAAATCCTATATAAAAACAAGTTTATTTAACCAAAGTTCCCACATTCATACCTTCAACTACCCTTAGGAAATTTCCAGGTTGATTCATATCAAAAACAATAATAGGCATTTTGTTTTCCATACATAATGTGAAAGCTGTCATATCCATCACTTTTAAATTTTTTTGAATACACTCATCATACGTAAGATTTTCATAACGAGTGGCAGCCGGATCTTTTTCAGGATCGGCGGTGTAAATACCGTCAACCCTTGTACCTTTCAAAATCACGTCTGTTTTCATTTCAATAGCCCTTAAACTACCTGCTGTATCAGTGGTAAAGTATGGATTTCCTGTTCCAGCTCCAAAAATTACTACGCGACCTTTTTCAAGGTGTCTCAAAGCCTTTCTACGAATGTAAGGTTCTGCAACTTGTTCCATGTTAATGGCACTTTGCAAACGAGTATAAACTCCCTTTTTTTCAAGCATCGCCTGCATTGCCATCGCATTAATCACTGTGGCAAGCATACCCATATAATCACCATGAGCACGCTCAATTCCACTTTCGGCTTCATTCATTCCACGATAAATGTTTCCGCCACCAATAACAATGGCTACCTGAACACCCAAATCAGTAACTGACTTGATATCAATTGCATATTGTTCAATAATTTTCGGATTAAATGGATCTCCATTTCTCTGATTGCCTAACAAGGCCTCTCCCGATAACTTTAATAACACACGTTTGTACTTAGGTAACATTAGCTATTTCTTTAGTTCGGCTGCAAATAACCTCATTTTTTAGGGTTAATCCAAAGGCAATTTTAAATTACATCAATTTATTCTCGAATTTCTAATTCAGTCATCCACCGTGAACTCATCTAAAAACAGTGTTTATAGAAAAGGATATACAACATTTAGAATATTTTTTAATTTATTGCAGATAAAACAATAAAAACTATTATTGAAAGTACAATTTAAAAAACAGAATATCAATTTGTAAAAGTGTATACCATAAAAATAACGCACTCTAAAATTATATTCAAGGATTACAACAAAAAAATTGGAAAACACTTTGCAGTGTTTTCCAATAAATTATGAAAGCAATTAATCTCTAAGATTTAATTATAAAGTAAATCCAAACTCAACTTTGCTTATTACAATGTACGTTTAACTTCTTCTTCTTCATAAGCAATAATGCTATCACCCACATTCAGGTCGCTAAAGCCCTTAACGGTCAATCCGCACTCGTAGCCATTATTTACTTCCTTCATATCATCTTTAAAGCGTTTCAAGCTGCCAAGCTCTGCAAATCCACCTTCCTGACGAGGATAAACGAGGATACCATCACGGAATACTCGGATTTTATGATCACGCTTAATCTTACCCTCTTGAACATAACAACCAGCAACTGTTGCCTTATCAAACTTGTATACCTCTTTAACTTCAACTGTTGCTACTTCTTTTTCTTCAACCTTAGGCTCTAGCATACCTTCCATTGCGCTGCGTATTTCGTCAATAGCGGTGTAGATGATAGAGTACATCTTAACCTGTACCCCTTCATTTTCTGCTAATTTATTTGCTTGAGAAGAAGGACGAACATTGAATCCGATAACAATGGCATCGGAAGCAGCAGCCAATAATACATCACTTTCAGAAATCTGACCAACCGCTTTATGTACAACACGTATAGCAATTTCTTGGTTAGATAGTTTTTGTAATGAATCGCTCAATGCCTCAACAGATCCATCCACATCACCCTTAATGATGATATTAAGTTCTTTAAAGTTACCCAATGCCAAACGACGACCAATTTCATCCAACGTAATGTGTTTCCTTGCACGCAAACCTTGTTCACGAGAAATCTGTGCACGTTTAGTTGCAATGTCTTTTGCTTCGCTTTCGTCGGTATAAATCTTAAATTTCTCACCTGCTTGTGGTGCACCATTCAAACCTAAAATAACAACCGGGGTAGATGGTGGCGCTTCGGTAACACGTTGGTTACGCTCATTAAACATTGCCTTAACCCTACCATAATACTGGCCAGAAACCATCAAGTCGCCCTGACGAAGTGTTCCGTTTTGTACAAGTATGGTGGCAACATAACCACGACCCTTATCTAAAGAAGCTTCAATGATAGATCCTACAGCATCTCTTTTAGGATTTGCTTTAACATCTAATAATTCAGCTTCTAATAATATTTTTTCTAATAATAAATCAACATTCAAGCCCTTCTTAGCTGCCAATTCCTGACTTTGATATTTACCGCCCCAGCTTTCTACCAAGATGTTCATACCAGCTAATTGTTCGTAAATCTTTTGAGGATTTGCACCGTCCTTATCCATTTTATTAACGGCAAAGATCATTGGTACAGACGCAGCTTGTGCGTGGCTGATAGCCTCTCTTGTTTGAGGCATTACCGCATCATCCGCTGCTACAACTATAACTGCAATATCGGTAATCTTGGCACCTCTAGCACGCATTGCCGTAAAGGCTTCGTGACCCGGAGTATCTAAGAAGGTAATTGCTTTTCCATCGGGAAGTGTAACTTCATAAGCTCCAATGTGCTGCGTGATACCACCGGCTTCACCAGCTACCACATTTGCACTACGGATATAATCTAGCAACGATGTTTTACCATGATCTACGTGACCCATGATAGTAACTATTGGAGGACGAGTTACAGAATCAGCCAAATCTTCTTCTTCCTCTTCCTCATCCATTTCGTCTATATCATCAACACCAATGAATTCTACTTCATAATCAAATTCGCTTGCTACTAATTCAATTACTTCGGCATCCAAACGTTGGTTAATGCTTACCATGATACCAAGACCCATACACTTGCCAATAACTTCGGCAAAGCTTACGTCCATTAGGTTGGCCAACTCACTCACCGTTACAAACTCTGTAACTTGTAGTTTGTTGTCATCACCATCCATGTCGTTCATTGCTTCGGCTGCTTCATCACGTTTTGCACGACGATATTTGGCTTTCAGACTCTTACCTCTTCCGCCTCCACCAGCAAGCTTGGCTTGGGTTTCCTTAATCTTATCTTGAATTTCTTTTGCGTCAATCTCTCTATCGTCTCTACGTCCAGGAGTTCTGTTGTTACTACCAGCACTATTTCTATTAGAACCACCACCTGGTCTGTTGTTATCTCTATTAAAGCTACCCCCCCCTTGGCCACCACGAGAATTGTTATTGTTGGCAGGTACTACTGGTCTACTAGCTCTAGCATCTTGGGCAGGAGATTGATAAGGAGACGCTGTTCTATCTCTATTAAATCCTCCTTGGCCTTGTTGATGATTTCTATTTTGAAAATTAGCTGGCGCATGACTCTGACCATGACCAGATTGATTAGGTTGTCCTCCATGATGAGGCTGTCCATGATGGGGTTGCCCTTGTTGTTGCCCTCCACCATGTTGAGGATGATTGTGTTGAGGATGGTTATGATTTCCACCAACTCTCCTATTATCAACAGGAATTCTCTTACGTTTTTTTCTATCTTCAGCACTACTGCTGGGCTTGGGTCTGGTATCACTATCAATTGGTAGCTCTATCTTACCCAAAATTTTAGGCCCAGTAATTTTTTCAGCACGAATGTTTTCAATAACAACACCTGTTTCAGGAGAAGTCTCCTGTGGAGGAGACGCTACAACAACTTTTTCTACAGTAACAGCTTCAACTATTTTTACTGGTATAACTTCTTCATTTTTAATTATAGGTTCAGAAAAAGCAGGAATCGTTACTACAGGTACAATAACTTTCTCTTCTATTATTAAAGGAGAAGTAGATTCAGCAACTGGTATTGTCACTGGCATTTCTTTAGGGATTTCTGGTGTAGGTTCTTGAGGTTTAACTTCTTCTATTTTTTGTACAGTAGCTTTCTTCGGTCTAGTAGAAAAGTCAATTGTAGATAAATCTATTTTACTTAAAATTTTTGGACCTTCCAATTCTGGTGCCTCAATTTTAATAATTGTACTTTCCTTAGGTTCTTCACTTACTTTATGTTCGGCACTAATAATGTTTATTGGGGCTTCAACTATTGTTTCAGTTATTTTTTCAATAACAACTTCAACAGGAGCAACCTCAATTGGTTTAAAAACATCTGCAACAGGAACTACCACAGGAGTAGGAAGTGGTGCAGGTGATGGTTCTGGCTCAGAAACTTCAGCAACCACAGGGGGGGCTACTTGAACAACAGGGATAGTATCCACTTTAACCTCTTCTTTAGGTTGTTGCGGCTTTCTATCTCTATCGTCTCGCCTAAACGTAATCTCTTCTTCATCACGTTTTCTTCGTTCACTTTGTTGACTTTTTGGTATCTCAACCAAATCAGCTTTATTCTTAGCTTGTTTGTCATTTTGGAACTCAGCCTGTAAAGAATAGTACATAGCCTCAGTGAGCTTTGCTGTTGGTTTCAGTTCATCCTTATTAAATCCTTTTTTCGACAAAAAGTCTATAAGGGTATCCTGTCCCACATTAAACTCTTTAGCTGCTGCTAATAACCTCGGTAATTTCAGTTCTGACATTCAGTGCTTTTTAATCCACAGGCTATGAAAACAATCAATTCGTCATAGCCGCTTGTATATTTTTTGTGAAAAACAAATATTTATTTGTTCAGTAAACTTAATTCAATAATGACCCACAAAGTAACCTTATAATTTTTGAATTATTAACAGTTATTCTTCTTCTCTTTCAAATTCTTCCTTCAAAATTTTAATTACATCCGCAATTGTTTCTTTTTCTAAATCAGTACGTCTCTCCAATTCGCTCGGTGTAAGCGATAAAACGCTTCTTGCAGTATCACAACCTACACGCTTGAATTCATCAATAATCCAAGATTCAATTTCATCACCAAATTCATCTAAGTCAATGTCGAACTCATTGGTTTGTTCTTCATCTTCTCTAAAGGCATCTATTTCATAGCCTGTCAATTCGCAAGCTAATTTAATATTTACGCCTCTACGTCCAATGGCTAATGAAACCTGATCAGCTTTAAGATATACATCAACTTGCTTTTTAGCTTCGTCGATACGCATATAGCTAATCTTTGCAGGCGTTAAAGAACGTTGAATTAATAATTGCACGTTATTGGTGAAATTGATAACATCAATGTTTTCATTTTTTAATTCACGAACAATTCCATGAATACGGCTTCCTTTCATACCAACGCAAGCACCTACAGGATCAATTCTGTCATCATAGCTTTCTACAGCTACCTTGGCTCTTTCCCCTGGTTCTCTTACTATCTTTTTAATAGCTATTAAACCATCGAATATTTCTGGCACTTCTATCTCTAGTAGTTTAGATAAAAATAGAGGACTTGTTCTAGACAATATAATAACTGGATTATTATTCTTCACATCTACCCTTACGATAACCGCTCTTGCGTTTTCTCCTTTTTTAAAGAAGTCGTTACCTATTTGTTCCGATTTGGGCAATATTAATTCATTACCCTCTTCATCTAATAACAATACTTCTTTCTTCCATACCTGATAAACTTCGGCAGAAATAATTTCACCAATTCTATCTTCATATTTCTTAACAAGTGCACTCTTTTTTAAATCGCCAATTCTGCTTGCCAGTGTTTGTTTGGCAGCTAAAATAGCACGACGACCAAAATCGAGCATATCTACTTCTTCATACAATTCTTCACCAACTTCGAAATCTGGTTCAATCTTGGTTGCTTCCGAATAAGAAACTTCTTCATTAGGATCCATCACATCACCATCTTCCACAATCATTCTTCTACGAATAATTTCCAAATCCCCTTTCTCAGCATTTACGATTACATCAAAATTTTCATCACTACCATATTTTTTACGAAGCAGTGTTTTGAATACGTCCTCCACCACTTTCATCATCGTGGGACGATCTAGTTTCTCGGCATCTTTGAAGTCCTGAAACGCATCAATCAAGTTTATACTTGCCATAATCTATAAATCTATTTTTGGAATGTTCTTTTTAAAATTTAATTTGAATTATTGCCGACTTAATATTCGTAAAAGGAATCACCAATTGTTGCACAATCGCTTTCTTCCCTTTTCCTTCAGTATGTTCTATAATGATGTCTTCTTCTGCCACCGTTAATAGTGTTCCTATTTTTGCAGTATCATCATTAAAAACAATTTCAATATCCCTTCCAATATTTTTAGTGTATTGTCTATGCAATTTTAACGGTTCGGTTACGCCAGGACTTGAAACTTCTAGACTGAACTCTCCTTCTGGATAAATGAGCGATTCTTCAATGGCTTTATATAATCTTCTGTTGATTCGAGTACATGAATCAATAGAAAAACCATTGTCTCCATCAATAAAAATCTTGAAATTATTGGTTGGTTTAACCTTAATGCTAACAAGAAATAATTCAGGATAATCTGTCAATATTCCTTCTAACCAAGTTTGTATTTGTTGTAATTTATCTTCTGCCATAGATATAAAGAAGAAGGGAACGATAGTCGTTCCCTCTTTTTTTCTTCGTTGCAAATGTAGAGTAATGTTACTATATTTCAAATAAAAAATAAAAGCCCGATGTTTTATTAAAATATGGAGGCTGATTTAACCGCCAAGTAAGCGAAGTTTACCGCATCAATATCGAATAACATCCCGTTGATTTAACTTTTCGGAAAGTTGACACCTTTGTTTAAGCTGAACACCAAACCAAGATTAACACAGATGAAAACTCCATAAAAAAGAGGATTGGAAGGGCTACCGTAGGTTTCGTTTGACAGGTTTTTCATTGCATGCCCTCCTAGTGCAACAAAAACCTAGTTGTCGTAGGTAGCCAAATGGTTAGGTGTGTCCACCTTGTTCATTGTCAAGTTAGGTCAACTGTAAATGTTGTTAGGGTATTCATTTAACACTCTTTAAGTAAAAACAAGGCAAAATAGTTGTGGTTTATTTAAAGATTGATGCCCTGTATTTGAAGTTGGCTAGGTTTTATTCGTCAAATTATATGCTACCCTGTCAGTCGGGTGGGGTTTATTTAATATTCCTAAGGTTTATTCGTCTTTCGATGTGCCACATTTGCAGTTGGATGAGGTTTATTCGATGTTGCCTATGGTTTATTTGATATTAAATAAAGGAAAATAAGGAAGATTTCACCCCAAGTGAAGCCTTCCTTTGTATAATTATGTCCTGTCCATACCAACTGTAAAGAAGGAAGAAGAACGTCTTAATTTAATTATTCAATTTGCTATTTAGCTTTGGGCATCTCTTGTTCTATAGAAAACCCAAAGTATTGTCTAGAATAAAATTTATTAAACAATATGGATTTAATTCCTTTTATATACCTGATATCTTATCCAGCAAAAGATGAGATGTAATCATCTGGTCTATCAGAATACTCTACTTGGTTTTATCCATTTAAAGCTGCTTCATTTTTTATATTTAACCAACCACATTGACATCTAAAACCAACTTTAATGTTATAAAATGGGTTTTTATCCCAATCTAAGCTTTTTACTGTGATGTATATTTGACTGCCTTTGTAATTCAACTCAAATTCTGAAGAGTTTACATATAAATCGTGTTTTCCAGTTTCTTCGTTATACTCTTCTAATTCTTGATTCTCCAAACTGCTTACATAATCAAAAATATCTCTATAAAAATCTTTACAATGACGTGGGTTTATACGTCCCTGATTTGCCAACTTTTCAGAAGTTGGTAAATCTAAATGTGGCAAGTCTCTGTCCGTTAGATTTGGCAACTTCCAAAAAGTTACCAAATCATAGCCCCACACGTCATTCACATTTTTTTCTGGTGCGCCAGATGAGACATTCGAAATGATATAAAAATGCCGTTTTGTTAAGTGAAATTCTACATACAAAAGAAGGTTTTGCTTAAAACAAAGCCTTCCTTAACTAAACGGTAGTGAATGATATAAGCAAACACTTAAGCTTTGTTTCCTTTTTTTCTTCATGTACTTGTGGTAAAGCTTCTGAATAATAACAAAAAAATGTGCTTCTCACGTGTACTAACGCCAAGGGCAATAGGAGAAAAAAATGGATACTAACGTTTAGCTTTTGCACTTATGCCTCATCTTCCACTATCCCTATTTTATAACTATCCATTTCGATTTCTTTTTTTGTTGTTGTTTACTTTTAAATTCAATTAATATTTCAGTTCCTTCCTTGTATTTGTAGGTTGCACATCCATTCAATTGATTCGAAAGACCATTAATAATTTTTAATCCTAATGAATTGGCGGTTGCAAAATCAATCCCACCGCTAATGCCAGAACCATTATCCTTGTATAACAAACAAAACTCACCAGCTTCCACTTCGTTTAGGGTAATTGACACATTGTTTTCCTTGTTGTTTTTTGGTAGAAATTTATGAGCATTGGTCACTAGTTCATTCACAATTAATCCTAATGAAACTACCGTATCTACATTCAACAATATCTTTTCCTCGCCTATATTGAATTTGATAAACTGATTGTCTATGGCTAATAGTTCAGCTAGTTTTCCTACTAAATCCTTAACAAATTCATGAAAGTTAATTGTACCAATAGCTTCATGCCTATATAAATTTTCGTGAATCAAAGCAATACTATTAACCCTATTTTCCCCTTCTTGAAATGCTTTCTTCAATGTTTCATCTTCTATCGAATTACTTTGCAACTGTAACAACCCAGAAATAACTTGTAAATTGTTCTTTACCCTATGATGAATTTCGGCTAACAATAAGTCCTTATCACCCATTATTTTTTGTAGCTCTTCGGTTATTTTAATGACAGCTTGCTCTAAGCCTAATTTGTCGGCTTTAAGCATTCTGGTTCTAAAATAGGAATACAACAAAACAAGCACTAACAATAGAAGCATGCAAAGCACTACAAACCAGCCATGAAGATAGAATGGCTTGAGAACTAATAGCGGAATCGTAATCTCATTTTTATTCCATCGCCCATTCTCTAACTGTGCCTTAATTCGCAATGTATATTCCCCCGCAGGCAACCCGCTTATGCGCAGCGAACCGTCTTCCAAAATGTTCCAATCTTTATCAAACCCATCAATTTTATAGGCATAATGATGAATTCTTTGTTGAAAGTCCAACAAGGAAAACGCTACAGATAAGAACTTCTCCCCTACACTCAATATGATTTTCTGGTCTTGTTTAAATTCTAATAAGCAATCTACTAAGCTATTGTTTGTGGTAGAAAACTTTGAAATATTAGTCAATTTAAACGGAATATCCACAGACTCAATTTCACTATTTAAATCTTTAGGTAAAAAGGCATTTACCCCATTCATACTGCCAAAATAGAGACCTCCACTCGTAGATTTGTAGGAAGAAATCCTATTAAATTCATTTGTAGTAAGCCCATCTTTCACTGTATAAACCATACTTGTATTGCTATGGGGATCAAAACGCAACAAACCATTGTAGGTGCCAATCCATAAATTATCTTGGTCGTCTTGTTCTATTCGGTATAAAACTAAAGAAGGCAGACCATCGGTCATCGTAAAACACTTTATGCTATTATCTGCATCTATGTTTGTATTCCACTTCCATTTAAACAATCCCTCCCCATCACTTGCAATCCAGCAAACACCCTGTTTATCTTCTAGCAAATCATTAATAGTTGCAATAGGAAGTTTGTGGTTTTGGTCTCTTGCTTCTTTACCATAATAATCTACTATTTGTAGTTTATTGTCTATACAATAAATTCCATTCTCAGCTACTGCAATTAATCCTTTAGATGGAGAAATAAATATTTTGTATACATTTTTTACTTTTGGCATATTCGAGGACGCATAAATAAGCATAGTCCTTTTACCTGAATGTAAATCGTAACTGTTAATGCCATTTGCATATCCTGCCAATAATATATTGTCAGAATATCGGAATAACGACCATATTATTTCAGCATAAGCTGCGGTATCAATTGGTAAAAAAGTGCCACTCTCAGGAAGATACTTCATCAAACGATTAGCCCCAATATAGATGCCTTCCTTTTGATATAGTATAGCATAATTAATTCCTTCAATTCCCTTTTTCAACGCATCTTTTTGATGTTGATGTATCAACAAATCAAAGTAAACATTGGCATACAAAGAGGTATCTCCCTTAACACTTTCATCAACATACAATCCCCTTGTTTGATTGCTGGTAGAGGATAACATAGTCTTAGAATGCTCAAAATAGTGAGTGAAATGATTCTTCCTAATTGTAACTTCCAATACCCCTACATTAGTGCATATCCATCGGTTACCAAGCCTATCTACATAATTTTTTGAGAGGGTAAACTCAAAAAAATCTTTCAATTCATCTGGTGTAAACAACAGTTTAACGCTTTGTTTAGTTTGAAGATAAATTCCTTTCTGCTCAATATAAAACAAGGAAGAAGCATCATTAACACTTGCTATATCAACAAAATCTGTGAAACTAATTTTATCCTGTTCAATCACCTTTACTTCCTTATCAACCAAGTATTGATGATCGTTTTTGTTTTTTTCTAGAACACTATTGTAGTAGGCGTAATCAGGCATTTGCCTTTTTAGCTTGTCATCCGTAATTGGAATGGGCTTTGAAATTAGCAAGGCTGTGTCTTTTGTTACTAAGAACCCGCTATGTTCATTGAGAACTATGGCAGCTTTATTACTTCTGAATACGCTTTTACTTCCATATACCGCATACATATTACTTTCAAAAGCTAAGTTTTGGTTCTTTTCCTTAAACTCATATTGTTTATCAAACCCTGATGCAGCATTGTATTTCCACCAAGTAAAGTTATTATATGTTAAAAAATTCAAACTCTTCGTTTCATCATTTGCAATCCAATAAATTTTGTTCACATCAAAAGGTAAATGATTATACACTTTTTTTAATGACTTTAGTTCATTAGTACTCAAATCTAACACCTGAATTCTACTATCAATTGTAGCTTTTATCCCCTCAACATTTTCATATATGATAATTAGGTTGTTTTGGTCATCTATAGCTAATTGCTTTATAGAATTATTGCTCAATCCGGTATTAGCAGAATTATACAGTTTAAAAGTTTTACCATCAAATCGGTTTAGTCCATTGCTTGTGCCAAACCACATAAACCCATCCTTATCCTGCACCGCACAGCGTACATCTCTGGCAGCCATTCCATCCTCTACAGAAAAAAATCGTTTGGTTATAATAGTATTATCATTGCTTTGGGCTATTGCCAAGCAATAAATTAATAATCCGTATATGCCAAATAAATATTTCTTCAATATATTCAATTACTTATTACCGAATGCAAAGACACTAAAAAAGGGATGAACTTTGAATTTTAGTTCGATTTATTAAAAAATTAACGCTTCCATCCATTTTAAATGTAATAGTAGAAATGTATTAGCTTCTATTATAATTAGCATAAAGTATTCATAATTTACCATTTCAGTATTCTTATCACTTTTTACAATAGGTAAGTTATGAAAACAAGTTGCTACTCGGAAGCTTTATCACTAAGTATACAATGTAAAAACTAAGGACAATAATGTTAATAACACCGGGTGTTTATGCTAATTAAATAATCCCAAAAAAAACTTGTGTTCTTTGTGAAACCTTTATGGTAGATATGCCTAAGAGAGGTAACGAAAATAGCAGACATAAATCAGCATTTAGTTTTTTGACAGACATTAAAAATAACTTGACGAATAAAAATATAGTTACAATGATTAAAGTTTAATGGTAAATGTGGTTGATTCTTTTATTGACTGAATCTTTTTAAGTCCATTACCTTCTGTTTATACACAAATGAACAAGGAATAGTAATTAGATGGTTGCTTAAAGTTGAGTAAATGCAAGTTTTTAGTATCAACTTAAACAAGGAATGCGGCAATACGATATGGAGGATTTTGCACCCAATGAAGCTAATATTTCACCTAGAACTTAAAATCCAAAATATAAAACTACTTAAAGCATTGCAGCAATCATCGTAGCCACCCTTTCCCCATCCATGGCTGCACTAACAATGCCTCCAGCATAGCCGGCACCTTCTCCGCAAGGATAAAGTTTTTTTAACTGAGGATGCTGTAAGGAGTCTACATCTCTAGGAATTCGAACTGGCGAAGATGTCCTGCTTTCTGTAGCCACAACCACAGCTTCATTAGTATAGTAACCTTTCATCTTTTTTCCAAATGCTCTGAAGCCATGTTGCAACGTTTTATGAATAAAAGCAGGAAGTGCTTCGCTTAAATTAACCGCTTTAATGCCAGGTACATAACTACAATCAGGAAAGTTGGTGGATACTTTTCCATTACAAAAGTCTTCCATTCTTTGTGCAGGAGCAACGAAACTACCACCACCAATGGTATAACATTTTTGCTCTATTGCCTGTTGAAATTGAAGAAGAAGCAAAGGGCTAACCGTTGACCGTTTACTGTTTACCGTAGTTAACATGCCCTCTTCGGTTAACGGTAAACGGTTAACGGTATCCATCTTAAAATATTCCGCCGCATCTTTTTCATCCACCGTAACCACCATCCCACTATTCGAGTAAGGGTTATTTCTTTTGCTCGGACTCCACCCATTCACCACCACTTCATTTGCATTGGTAGCTGCTGGAGCAATTATTCCGCCTGGGCACATACAAAAACTAAACACCCCACGTCCGTTTACCTGCTCCACCAAACTATATGAGGCAGGAGGCAAATGGTTGCCACGGGATAATGCTGTAGAATTAGGAAGATTATATTGAATACTATCTATTAATGCCTGCGGATGTTCTATCCGTACCCCAAGGGCAAATGGTTTTGACTCAATAAGGATATTTTTATGGTGCAATAACTCAAATATATCTCTAGCCGAATGTCCTGTTGCCAATATTACCGCATCAGCATTAATGGAGATTCCGTTATGGGTCATAATTCCCACAATGGTGTCGTTTTTAATAATGAAGTCAGTTACTTTTTCTTCAAATAAAAAATCACCTCCATTACCAATAATAGCTTCTCGCATTGCTGTTATGATATGGGGCAATTTATTAGTGCCAATATGCGGATGCGCTTCGTATAATATTCTTTCTTCGGCACCAAACTGCACAAATAGGTTCAATATTCTATTAATATCACCTCGTTTATTGCTACGCGTATATAGTTTTCCATCGCTGTACGTGCCGGCACCACCTTCGCCAAAACAATAGTTACTTTCGGGGTTAATGATGCCTTCTTTGTTCAGTTTTGCCAAATCACGTCGTCTAGCTCGCACATCTTTTCCTCTTTCCACAATGATGGGCTTAATGCCTAGTTCTATCAATTGCAAAGCCGCAAATAATCCTGCGGGGCCAGCACCAACAATAATTACTCTTTTGGATGTATGGGAAACATCTTTAAACTGAATATAGGTAACAGGTCGTGTTACAAAAGGCTCATTAATAAAAACTAGAAGGGTAAGGTTGATCCATATCTGCCTAGTACTACGTGCATCAATAGATTGTTTCAGTTTATAAAACCCAGTGATACTCGAAGAGGGTTTACCTGTTTCTTTGGTAATATATTGGGTAATAATTGCATTGTCATCCGCCTCGGAAGGCTTTACTTTAATGGAGAGTTGCTGTTGCATAATGTGTTAGGTGTTTATCCTAAAAACTTATATTATTTACCACAAAGGGTATTCAGGTTAACCACAAAGTACACTAAGATAAAACACAAGGAACACAAAGTTTATTAAATCCTTGTGTTCCTTGTGAAAACCTTTGTGTCCTTTGTGGTAAGATTTACTTTAAAATGGCAAGTCGTCTACCATTTCATCTGGAGGAGGAGGAATATTTTTAAAATCAGGTTCAGGCATCGTGTCTTGTTGGCCAATTTTCACAGTCTCAACTCTCCAGGCATCAAGATTGGTAATGTAATTTTCTCTACCATCTTTCATCCATTTACTTCCTTTAAGGTTAAAAGAAACCTTCACTTCATCGCCTTGGTTAAACCTATCAAGTATGCTGGTTTTATCCTGCACACACTGAAACTTCACATAGTTTGTAATTATTCTACCGCCAATATCTTCACTTTTTTCTAGCACAAATTCTCTTGTTTTAAACGTTTCTGAACGTTGCACTGTGTCGTACTTGGCTAATAGTTTCCCTGTAATTTCGTAACTCATAATTATTTATTAAAGACGACAAATGTAAAGGAAGTTATGTGTTATGGATGATGAGTTATAAAGTTATGAAAAGAACGGCTAGTAATTAATCGAAAGAGACTACCTAGAAGTTCTCCAGCGAGTTTACTTTAAACTCCAGTGAGTTTACTTTAAACTCCAGTGAGTTTACTTTAAACTCCAGTGAGTTTACTTTAAACTCCAGTGAGTTTACTTTAAACCCCAGTGAGTTTACTTTAAACTCCAGTGAGTTTACTTTAAACTCCAGTGAGTTTACTTTAAACTCCAGTGAGTTTACTTTAAACTCCAGTGAGTTTACTTTAAACCCCAGCGAGTTTACTTTAAACCCCAGCGAGTTTACTTTGACTCCAACTAGATTACTTTAAACTTTTGTTGAGGCAAAATGAAGTGTCTTTTGGACTAATTATCTTTACTTTAATACGATAGTAATAATGATCACAATCTATTAGCCTAAAATGAAAACCGATTATCTGCCATTTTTAACTTTGGATTTAAGACCTTATATTGGCATTCACATAATCTTTTATGTTATCAATATAAATTTACTTAGTTTATTTGCGCTGTAAGGGTTAAATTAAAACAATGGCTAAATGAATAATTCAGTTTTTGATTGAGTAGCGACTGACATGTTCAGTTGTTTAGTTAAAACATATTATGAAAAATAAATGTAGACAAGTAATTTTAGTAGCATTTACATCAATCATGCTGTCATCCTGTTGTTCTAGTATTTTCATAGCAGGAACAGGAGCATCAAAAAGTATTGTTACCTCAAAAAAACAATGGTTTGCTTTGTGGGGATTAGTGCGTTGCAATAAGGTTAATCCAAAAGCAATGGCAAGCGAAACAAACAATTACACAGTAAAAACAGAATTTACATTTGGAGATATGTTCACCAATATGTTCACATCTATTCTATCTTTTCAGAAAGAAACCATTACAGTAATAAAATAATAAGCACAAAAAAGGCTATCCTTGTTGGGATAGCCTTTTTAGAAAACAGAAAGGATTTCTTCATTAAATTAGAATGCTTTTGTAGCAACGCCATCAGCAATAGCTTGTAAAGCTTTAGCTTCGCCCAAAATACTAACTATTTTGTTGCCTTTTCCATCATTGCCCGAAGCTAAATACCCACCTCTAGCTGTTTTTGTAATTACAGCATCTTGCATAGGAACTTGCTTTTCCTTTGTTTTTAAGCAATAGGCTTTAATCATTTTACTTGTATCCATTATAGCTGATTTGATGCCTTAGTATATTAGTATTACTATAGTAATATTCCAAAAGGCAAGGTTAAAAAAAACATTTCGCAGTACAAACTACCGCATTATTTTGGAAATTAAACAATCTTTCTTTATTATTTAATCCACAATGTTTAATAATGCTCAAATTTACCTACATGAAATTAACATTAAACGTCAATTCTGGCATATTTGGCATGCGTTTCAATGAAATCTCTTCTAGGTGCAACATCGTCACCCATAAGCATACTGAACACTCTGTCGGCTTCTGCAGCACTTTCAATGGTCACTCTTTTTAGTGTTCTTCTCTTAGGATCCATTGTTGTTTCCCAAAGCTGTTCAGCGTTCATTTCACCCAAACCTTTATATCGTTGAATGTTTACGCTATCATCCTTTCCTCCGCCAAGCTTTTCTACCAAACCTTTTCGTTGTTCTTCATTATAGGCATAAGCTTGTTCTTTTCCTTTTTTTACTAGGTATAATGGGGGTTGAGCAATGTAAACGTATCCTTGTTCTACCAGTTCTTTCATATATCTAAAAATAAAAGTAAGAATTAATGTTGCTATGTGGCTACCATCCACATCAGCATCGGTCATAATTACTAGTTTGTGATAACGAAGCTTGCTGATGTTTAACGCCTTAGCATCATCTACAATACCAACCGTAACGCCCAAAGCAGTGTACATATTTCGGATTTCCTCATTCTCGTAGATTTTATGTTCCATTGCTTTTTCAACGTTCAAGATTTTACCACGTAGCGGAAGAATAGCTTGATAACTTCTGTCTCTTCCTTGTTTTGCAGTTCCACCAGCCGAATCCCCTTCCACAAGGTATAGTTCACATTTTTCAGGATCACGTTCACTACAATCCGCTAATTTTCCTGGCAATCCACCACCGCTCAAAACTGTTTTTCTTTGAACAAGATCCCTTGCTTTCTTTGCAGCCATTCTTGCTTGTGCAGCAAGAATTACTTTACTGATGATGTTTTTTGCATCTTTTGGGTTTTCTTCCAGATATGCTTGCAACACTTTAGCAACCGTTGAGTCCACAATGCCACTAACTTCACTATTACCAAGTTTAGTTTTTGTTTGACCTTCAAACTGAGGTTCAGGAACTTTCACAGAGATGATTGCACTCAATCCTTCTCTAAAATCATCCCCTTCAATTTCAACTTTAGCCCTTTCAAACAAACCTTCTTTATCCCCATAACTTTTAAAAACACGTGTTAAAGCCCTTCTAAAACCTGTAACGTGTGTGCCACCCTCAATGGTATTGATGTTGTTTACGTAGCTAAATATGTGTTCTTTAAAGTCATTGTTATAAGTTAGCGCAACATCCACCGTAACATTGGAAGCTTCGTCATAACCTTCAACACTTAATGTCATCGGAATAAACGGCGTTCTATTGGCGTTTTTATCAAGCATTTCTACAAACTCAACTATGCCTCCTTCGCTATAAAAGAATGCTGAGTAAGGAGTTCCATCGCTATTAAGCTCTCTGAGGTCTGTTAGAGTGATACTTATTTTTCTATTCAAATAAGATAATTCTCTTAGTCTACTTTCTAAAATTTCTTTCTTATAAACTGTTTCTTGGAATATCGAACCGTCTGGCCAGAACCTTACAGTAGTGCCTGTTCTATCACTAACGCCAGCCTCACGTACTGCATAGGCAGGTATGCCACAATGATATTCTTGTTCAAAAATTTTCCCTTCCCTTTCAACTTTAACTTGCAAAGTTGTACTCAGTGCATTAACACAACTAACACCCACACCATGCAACCCACCAGATACTTTGTAAGAACCCTTGTCGAACTTTCCACCAGCATGGAGTACAGTCATTACAACTTCCAATGCACTACGTTTTTCTTTAGAGTGCATGGCAGTCGGAATACCTCTACCATCATCTTTAACGCTAATGCTATTGTCTTCGTGAATGGTTACATAAATATTTTTACAATATCCTGCCAATGCCTCATCTATAGAATTATCTACAACCTCATAAACTAGATGATGCAAACCCTTAACGCCAATATCACCAATGTACATGGCAGGTCTTTTTCTCACAGCCTCCAGTCCTTCCAAAACCTGAATGCTATCTGCCCCATAGTTTTTTTCTTGTGCACTTGCACTAGTCTGTTGTCTTTCTAATTCTTCACTCATATTATTATTGTTACCTATATTCTTAAAAGGGGTCGAAGATACTGTTTTTATACTGTAGGGTGATTAGTTTTAATAGGCACATTTTCCACATTTACGCTCACCTTAATCTTGGGAACACAAAGGGTATATCCATTCACAATTGCCGCATTAAATTAATGAGAATTCCAGAGTGCTGATTATTTTATGTTTTAATGGTTTTTTCAACATTGAACATAGGTATTTTAGCGGGTATTGTTACTACAAGTAATATTAAAAGTATTAGTTTTCAAGTATTTACGAACTTCATTCGATAAGCCAAAAATTATTAGCCTGTTTAAAAGAGTTTTATTATACCTATTTTAGCTTCATTAATTAACATACATATAACTAGAAAACATGTCAACACTTAAATTTGTTTTCAGTCACGATGACTTGAAAAATTTGATGGATTCTGCAGAATCGCATGAAGGAGGAAAAAAGCTAGTTCATTTTGAATTAAGTTTCGATTCTAGCAAAGGTGTGGTTGAGCCAACTTTGCACGCAACCAATTTACATAAACTTTCAAATGGCACATTGCAACCATCTGCACTTACTGCATCAGTAAAAGGTTGTCCAAATCCACCTTGTTCTTGTTGCTAAATAAAGTTATTTAAAATTGATTTTTCTTCTAAATAATTTAGACATCATTAGTCCCCTCTCGGTATTGGTTTATCTTTTCTATGGAAAACATAAAATTGAGGGGGCTTTTAAGTGGTTTATAGTCTTTGTAAGTGCCTTATTCTTATGTAACCTCTGTTCATTTTTAGTTCAAACAGTGCCAACTTATTTTGGCAAAAAACCCGGAATGAATCTGTTTGTATATCATATTGGATGTTCATTTTATGTGTTATTACTCTACAAGTTTTTTTCCTTAGTTTTAAATTCAAAATCAAGAATTCTTGATTTGATATTTTTAATTCCATTTGTTTTTCTTTCTGTTTTGAATATTCTATATCTAAACAGAACGTTTACCATTTATGGGGTAACTTCTATATGGGTTGTTATTAAATGCTTGTCCTATTATGCACAAAAATTTCAAGAACCCCCAAAAGAAGATTTATTAAAAAGCTGGTTATTCTGGTTTGTTTCTGGTTTGTTTTTATACTTTTCTGTAGCATTCTTTACATTCATCACTTACGATTTTTTTACTATTGGTATCATAAAAGGAGTCTTTTCTAAGTCATTAGGCGAATTTTGGTTAGTACATAATGTAATTCTTGCTGTATCTTGCCTCTTTTATGTAAAGGCTATCAAATGCATGGAATAAGTGGAGATATAATTATTGTGGCTGCTGGAACTCTTTTGCTGCTTTGTATATTTGGCTTTGTATTCTTTTTTGTAATAGCCTACAATAAACGATACCGGCTATATGAAGAAGAAAAAGCTGAATTGTTACGAAAATTTGAATTAGAAAAACTTAATTCACAATTAGAAATTCAGGAACAAACCCTTAAACATATAAGTGGAGAAATTCATGACAACATTGGTCAGATTCTTAGTTTAGTAGGGCTGCAATTGAGTACGCTCCCTACTTCAAACGAAGAAAAAAGAGAACATACAACTGAATTGCTAAACAAAGCAATTGGCGATTTACGAAGTTTAAGTAAAAGCCTAGATACCGACAGAATTACTTCCATAGGAATTGTGGAGGCCGTAGATTATGAATTACAATTGTTGGAAAAAACTGGAAATTATAAAACAAATCTTCAAATAGAAGGAGACTTTGAAGAACTTACCCCAGACAAAACAATCATCTTATACAGGATTGTGCAAGAGGTAATTAATAACATTATAAAACATGCAAAAGCAGATTCTGTAAGTATTTTCATTGGGGGCAATAAAACAGAAAGTTTTTTTACCATTAAAGATAATGGAGTGGGTTTCATTGCTGGCGAACTAATTAATAAAGGATTGGGCTTAAAAAACATTATTAACCGAGCTTCCTTAGTGGGAGGTTCTGCAAAAATTGACAGCCTTCTGAATGAGGGAACAACAATAACTTTCAATATTCCAAAAACATAATTTATGTATAAAGTAGTTTTAGTAGACGATCATCCATTACTGAGAAATGGAATAGCAAATTTAATAAACTCTTATGACGCTTTCACTGTCCTCTTCGAGGCTGATAATGGATTGGATTTTATTAAACAAGTAGATGAAAATAATCTTCCCAATCTTGTTTTATTGGACATAACAATGCCAGAAATGGATGGTTATGCAACAGCAAAATGGATAAAAGAACATCATCCACAAATTAAAATCATTGCGTTAAGCATGATGGATGACGAGTATTCTATTATTAGAATGCTTAAAAATGGCGCAAGGGGATATGTAGTAAAAAATACAAATGCTAAGGAACTTTTGCAAGCATTGAAAGATGTGATGGAAGTTGGTTTCTATTTCAATAATCAAATCAACAATAAAATAGCCAATTCTATCTATCATTCGGCAGAGGTAGGCAGTGATGCTTACATGCTTAGTAACGTAACAGAAAAAGAAATAGAATTACTTATTCAAGTTTGTAGCGATAAAACATACAAAGAGATAGCCGCATCCATGACTATTAGTCCTAGAACAGTTGACAGTTATCGTGATTCTCTTTTTGAAAAGCTCAATGTAAAATCGAGGGTTGGGTTGGTAATGTTTGCCCTAAAAACAGGGTTAGTGAAATTGTAGTTAAATATACAATTTCACTAACCCTGTTTTTAGGTAATCTATTCTAAATTTATTGAGCAAGATTCACTTCAATAAAGTGTCTTTTGGGGCTTATTACTTTCTTTTTCCAAGATGTTGCGCACTTGCTTCTAAAGCTTCATAAAACTCTTCCCCATATTTTCTGATGATGGGCTCTTTCAAGAATTCATAAACGGGCACTTTCAGTTTCTTACCCAAACTACAAGCTGCAGCACAAAGTTCATGACGAGGTTCGTAGTTTAAATATTCCATATCTGGATCTTGTTTGCTTTGCGAAACCCTGATTGGGAATAAATGACAACTGATTGGTTTTTTCCAGCTTATCTTTCCTGCATTGTACGCTTGTTCAAAGCTACACTGAATTACGCCCAACTTATCTTTATAGCCATACACACACAAGCCATCATTTATGGTAGGCGTTACCCAGCCAAACTCTTTATCATATACATACTTCCCTGTTTTCTCAATTACTTTAAGACCTTTCTGTGTAAGATAGGGCTTCACTATTTCAAGGTATTTGGCTATTTCATCCTTTTCCCAATCCTCCAGAGGTGCTCCTGCATCTCCATCTTCGCAGCAGCCGCCTTTACAACTAGTGAGATCGCACACAAATTGTTCCTCTAAAATATCATCGCTAATCAGTTTATTGTCTATTGCTATCATTTGTTTTTTATTGTTAAAACTACTAAGATATTTTCACGGCAATAATAGGTTAAAATGATATTTATATGATTGCTGAATATTATTTTAAGTGTTTCAGCACTTTTAGGTGTAGGGTTCAAGTATAGGTTTATGACTGAAAATAAAACCAGCATAAACTTGACAGGTTAAGCGTTATGCGCAATTAAGCACTGTTTTACCCTAAGAATGCTTTGGCTATAATATGCTTTTTTCCTCTCCTATTTACCCTTTCTATCTCCCAATAACAACAATTCCCCTCAAAACATACCCTTCTTTTAGCATTAGTGCGTGTGTTTTCATATCTTCTTTGGATTGTGCTATATTTTTCTTTTCATAAAGTGATGATAACATTGCCTTGTATGTTGTTAGGGTAACGCTATTTAATACTATTGAAACGACCTTACATTGTTATATATTAACGGTAGGAGTATTATCGGTTAAACTAAGAACTCGAATTTAAATAACCATTTATGACATGTAACCAAAAGAATAATACCCTCATTTTAAACAAATAATATTACTTTAGCTAAAACGATTGATATGCAAGGATCATGGATGATTGGGAAAATGATTAATATAGAGGATGAAACTATTAACACTAAACGTTTCTGGATTCAAATACCAGAATTAGAACGGTTCGATTTTGAACCAGGACAGTTCGTTACGCTCGATTTGCCAATTCATGAACAAAAAAACAAACGCTGGCGTAGCTATTCAATAGCCTCTGCTCCAAATGGCACCAATGTTATAGAGTTGGTGATTGTTCGTTTGGAAGGTGGAGCTGGAACTAGTTACTTGTTTAAGGAAGGGGAGATTGGTATGGAAGTGATGTTGCGTGGTCCAATTGGGAGGTTTACACTGCCCGAAACTTTACATAATGATTTATACCTCATCTGCACTGGCACTGGCATTGCTCCTTTCCGATCGATGATAAACTATATTCATTCAAATAAACTACCTCATAAAAAAATTTTTATCATTTTTGGTTGTAGAAAAATAGAAGACAGTTTGTATTTAGATGAATTAAAGCAAATGGAAATAGATGAACCCGGCTTTTTCTTTTGCCCCACCTATTCTAGAGAATCCGAAGTGCCTGATGGATCTTTCATGGGATATGTACATAAGGTATATGAATCCTTCATCAATCAAGCTAAGACTGAAGGCGAACTCCCTCCTGCAAACTTCTTTTTGTGTGGCTGGAAAAACATGGTGGATGAAGCAAGGGATAAATTGATTAGTTTAGGCTATGACAAAAAGGATATACATCTTGAACTTTATGGGTAATGTGGTGGGTAAGTTTATTAAACTTTAGTAAGTTGCAGCTAACAAGTTAAGTAGAAACTTAATTTAGCTATAAACTGCTCATTTTATTCCAGTCCTTAGGAATTGTTTCATAATCAAAAATTACCACAAAGGAAAAAAGGGAAAGAAATAATTACACCGTTTATTAATGTAAAAATTTCCATCCTTTAATGAATAATAAACTACTATACTAGTGTTCTTTGTTAACCCCTCCCCCTCCATTGTGGTAAAAAAATTATATTAATTCTATTGCATTCTAGAAACATATTTTTCTAGTTCTTTTATCTGATCTAGAACAGGTTTTGTTTTTGGTTTACATTCCTTGGCCTTTCTAAAGAAATCTTTAGAAGCTTTATATTGACGCTTCTGCATATAAATTTGACAAAGCCCAAGGTAGGCAACAGCCTCACTGTCTTTATCAACTACACCAAAACGCAATGCTGCCCTAATATAGCTTTCTGCTCCCTTGAAATCATTTTTTTGCATTGCCATCATGCCTAATTGTAATTTATTAGATCCTTCTGCTTGCGGAATAGAATTGCCTAAAGAAGAACTTTCTTTTAAATATTTTTCGGCTGAATCAAAATCTTTATTTGACATGGCAAGATTCCCTTTTATGGTAAAATATCCACTTCTTACTGGCTTAATAAGTAGGTTAGGAAACCATACTGTAGATAGTATTTTTTCTACTTCTTCAAGATTACCTTCTTCCATAGGTTCTTGAACCAAACGAAGTGGGCCAATTAAAAAATGACTAACTAACCCGATTACGCCCAAAAAATACAAAGGGAAAGAAGGCCAAAAACCTGCAATGTGTGTAACATTGAAAATAATTGCAATTGCTAAACTTGCCAAACTCAACCAGAAACGATAACGTATCACTAAAACGTAAAACTTCATAAATGTAAATTAGGGGTCAAATATAAGGAGAGTTTATAGTAAGCACTTTAACTGTTGTAGTTGTAAAGCTGATTTATTGAATTGAAATAGGTTGTAATTTGGTTATGAGCTTTGAATTTGAACCTAGAAAAAGACTGTTTCAGCAAAAAACTTAAATTAGTAAAGCAGCGTGAAGTGATAACCATTATTTTTGTCGCCATCTGGTCTCGTAGTTCAATGGATAGAATAGAAGTTTCCTAAACTTTAGATCCAAGTTCGATTCTTGGCGAGACCACTTTCTTAAAGTCATTATTTAATTCCTCAATAAATTGGCTAGACAAATTTGTCTGGCTTTTTTATTTGTCTAGCATTATTTGCATTAATGACAGTAAAAAAGATTGTCATTACCCAATTATGTTTTCCTATTTTGTGTAATTATTTTTGCATATTGTATTTCATGTTCTTTTAATAGTTGTTTATAATTTCTAAACTACCCTCCATTTGGAATCAAGCGAAAATAAATTGAGCAATAATCACTTATTACGTTCAACTTCACTAGGCTGATTATTATAAAAACATTAAGTCACTACATAATTTAGCTACCTATATCTTTACGGCAATGCAAAAAATAATTAACGACCCTGTTTATGGGTTCATTACCATCAGCGACCCTTTACTTTTTAAGGTTATTGCACATCCTTATTTTCAGCGATTACGCCGCATTCATCAAATGGCTTTGGCCTACCTTGTTTATCCTGGTGCCGTTCACACAAGGCTTCATCATGCCCTTGGAGCTTATCATTTAATGAGTAATGCAATTAAGGAACTTAAAACAAAAGGTATAGACATTACTTACGAAGAAGAAGTGGCTGCGCAAGCTGCTATTTTATTGCACGATGTGGGGCATGGCCCTTTTTCTCATGCGCTAGAAAAACATATTGTGGTTGGCACACACCATGAGGAGTTAAGCCTCTCCTTGATGCAATCGATGAACGAAGAGTTTGGTGGTGAACTGGATATGGCCATTGCTATTTTTACTAATAAATATCCAAAAAAATTCTTGCATCAATTGGTTAGTGGACAGGTTGATGTGGATAGGATGGACTACCTTACAAGAGACAGCTTTTTTACTGGTGTAAGCGAAGGTGTTATTGGCTATCACCGAATTTTGAAAATGCTTACAGTTCACAATGGTGAACTAATGGTGGAAGAGAAAGGAATTTATAGTATAGAAAAGTTTTTAGTGGCTAGGCGGCAAATGTATTGGCAAGTATATCTGCACAAAACAGTACTCAGTGCAGAGATAATGTTAGTTAATCTATTGAAAAGAGCAAAGTTACTTGCATCTTCTGGCGATAGAAGACTTGCTAGTGGTGGACCTTTAGATTATTTTTTGTTCGATTTTAAAGGGGGCGTTAGCAAAGAAATGCTGGAGAAGTTTTGTTTATTAGATGATATTGATTGTTCTTTTGCCATCAAACGTTGGATGAATCATCCAGACTTTGTTTTAAGTGAATTATGTAAATGTTTATTGAATAGACGATTATTGAAAATAAAACTACAATCCGAACCTTTTGAAGCTGCACTATTGCAACAGAAACTGCAATATGCTAAAGACATTTTAGGTATTGATGATGAAGCAGCATCCTATTTTGTTTTTGTGGGTGAAGCTGATAATACAATGTATAATATGGGTGATGACAAGATAAATATTGTGTTTAAAGATTGGAGTGTTAAGGATATTGCTAATATAGATAACCCATTAATCCATCAAACAATTTCTGCCCCAATAAAAAAATTCTACATTTGCTCACTTATCTGATGATTGTGCCTCTTTTTGTAAATTTCATTAGTCAGTTTTCAGTTGAAATAGTCTGGATTTATCAATTATATATTTTATGCGTTTTACTGCTGCTCAGATTGCCATGTTGATTGATGCTACCGTTGAAGGAGATTCTTCTGCTTCGGTTGATAGTTTTGGAAAAATAGAAGAAGCGAAGGATGGGCAGCTTGCCTTTTTGGCAAATCCTAAGTACGAAGAATTTTTGTATGCTACTAATGCTTCTATCGTAATAGTTAATAATAGTCTGGAACTAAAAGAAACTATTTCTACCACTTTGTTGCGTGTGCCAGATGCATATTCAGCCTTTGCAACTCTGCTAAAAAAGTACGAGGAAATAGCAAGTCTACAATTAGTGGGCATTCAAGAGCCTTCTTTTATTGCTAAAACAGCCAAACTAGGCAATAATGTTTTTATTGCCGCTTTTGCATACCTAAGCGAAAATGTTACCATTGGTAATAACGTAAAAATATATTCTGGTGTAGTATTAGGAAATAATGTTGTTGTGGGTGACAATGTTGTGTTGCACCCTGGTGTTAAAATATATCACGACTGTGTTTTAGGAAACAATGTAACTATTCATGCAGGAACTGTTGTGGGCAGTGATGGCTTTGGATTTGCCCCGCTTACAGACGGTACTTACAAAAAAATTCCACAAATAGGCAATGTGGTGATTGAAGATGATGTGGAAATTGGTGCAAATTCAACTATTGATAGAGCCACAATGGGTTCCACCATCATTAAGAAAGGAGCTAAGTTGGATAACTTAATTCAAATTGGTCATAATGCAGAAGTAGGTGGTGATACGGTTATTGCTGCACAGGTTGGTGTGAGTGGTAGTAGCAAAATTGGTAATAATGTAATGATTGGCGGACAGGCGGGCATCACTGGTCACATTAGCATTGCGGATGGCACTAAAATAAATGGCAAGAGTGGTGTTTCTAAAACAATCAAGATTCCAAACAAAGCCATTTCTGGTAGTCCTGCAGAAGATTTTATGAAGATGAAACGCATTGAAGCCATATATAGAAATCTCCCAGAACTAGAAAAAAGAGTTAGAGAATTAGAGAAGAAATTGAGTTCATAGTTAAGAGTTGAAAGTTAGAAGTCGATTATAACCTTTCGACTTTTACCTTTCTATTCTGAACTCTCTTCTAGTGTAATCTTAACTTCTGGAATGCAGTTGAATCTCCATTAAACACAGAAAAGTCAACTTTGGTAGCAATTCCATTAACATGACCAGATTCGCTGTGTTGCCAAAATAACCATTCTCGTTCTATTCTTGGCTTCTCCGGTTCATCGTAATGGGCAACCCATAATGGATAGTCATTAAATTCACTCCGCAAATATTTTTCATAAAAATCTACGTTGCTATACAGAATCGGTTTTGTTTTATAAACAATTTCCATTGCATCAAGGCATTCTTTCAGTCTTTTTCGCATCATCAAAGGTGGCACACCATATAATTGCTCTATGTCAACAACAGGTGGAAGGTCGCCAATACTTAATTGAACCGTCCTTACAAAGTTTGCCGCCTGAACGGTGCCACTTTTTGTTGGCAAAAAGAAATGGTAAGCACCGCAGATAATTCCCGCTCTTTTTGCATTAGTATAATTCTTTCGAAAATTTTCATCAACATTGCCTAAACCTTCGGTAGCCTTAATGTAAGCAAAGCCCATACGCACATTATTTACTTTCATAGATGCTACTTTTTTCCAAGCAATACTATTTTGAAAGCTACTCACATCAATGCCATGTATATAATAATTGTGAGGCATATCTACTCCAAAAGCAACATATATAGCAGCATCCGCCTTCGCCTCCTCCCGTTGCAGTTTCCAAACGTGCGCCACATACCAACCAAATAATGCCATTATTAGTAATACGCCCAACCAAATAAAGATGCTATTAATCTTTTTATTAGACTTATTCCCACTTTGTGGCTTCTGAACCTTACGCTTAGCCATTATTATATTACTTAAATAAAAAATATTTACTACTTATTTAGTATCACCACCAAGCATACTAAGGAAAAACTAAGTATATAAAGGGAGGTTGTCACGTTTGTGATTACTTATATGTAGTGAAACAAACGTCCATTTGATAATCCCATCTTTGCATCCTTAAATTGCAACGTTTTGCCTTAATTACTTCTTCTTTTGTTACTAATTTATAAAAAACTTTGTGGACTTTTCAGTAAAGTATGCTCCGTGATTTAACTACAAATGGTGTGTTTATTTCAAATTAACCACTAGTTTGGAACAATGCGTAACTATTATTTTCTTAATGAAATCCTCTGTGTTTCTAATAGTAAAATGCCCCTTTCGTAGTAACCTTTTTTTCGAAAAAGAAAGTAAAAGTACCCAATTAGTCTCTAAATAGATAATGTAACCTTACTTTTACCTTCATGGTTTATTTCAATTTAACAGATAGTATCAACCTTTTAAAGAAGCTAACAGCTCGAAGAGTATGGAATGCAGTAAAAGTTATGAGCAGCTTTCAGCTAAGTAAAATACTTAAAAAGCCTATTCAATGGGGGTATCCTATTTCTATTTCATTCGAACCTACTACCAGTTGCAATCTTCGTTGCCCAGAATGCCCAAGTGGCTTAAGGGAGTTTACTCGCCCAACCGGAATGCTGCAAAAAGATTTTTTTAGAGAAACGATAGACGATATATATAAAGAAATTCTTTACTTGATATTTTATTTTCAAGGAGAGCCTTATCTCAATCCCGACTTTTTAGAGATGGTTAAGTATGCCAGTTACAAAGGAATATATACAGCCACAAGTACAAATGCACATTATCTTACTGATGAAAAAGCAAAAAAAACGGTTGAAAGTGGTTTGGACAGATTAATCATTTCAGTTGATGGAACAACGCAGGATGTATACCAACAATACAGAGTGGGTGGTAAGCTAGACAAAGTATTAGAAGGGGCAAGAAATATTGTGAAATGGAAAAAAGAACTAAATAGTAAAACACCTTTTATCTTCTTTCAGTTTTTAGTGGTAAAGCCCAATGAACATCAAATAGAAGATATAAAAAAACTAGGGGCAGAAATTGGTGTTGATCAAGTTCGATTCAAGACTGCACAGGTATATGATTTTCAGAATGACCCCAATCAATTAATACCTACCATCGAAAAATATAGCCGTTACAAAAAAGATAAGAATGGCGAGGTAAAGTCTAGAAGTGGAATGCAAAATCATTGCTGGAAACTGTGGCATGCCAATGTGATTACTTGGGATGGCTTGGTGGTTCCTTGTTGTTTTGATAAAGACGCAACGCATCAATTGGGCAATTTAAAAACACAAAGCTTTAAAGAAACCTGGAATAATGATAACTATAAACAATTCCGCCGTGAACTAATGACAAGCAGAAAGAATATTGATATATGTGCTAATTGTAGCGAGGGACTTACGGTATGGGAGGATTAGCTTAAATAAGTTAATATAAATTGATATTTAATTGTTGCTTCTTGTAATATCCATGCCTGTTACCATTATTTTTGTCGCATGCAAGCAGTTAAAAACATAATTTTCGACTTAGGAGGAATCTTTCTAGCACTTAACTATCAACGTACTAAAGATTTATTTATTGAATTTGGGGTTACTGAATTTGATGAGTTCTTTACCCAGCACCATGCAAATGATTTATTTGAAGATTTGGAGAAAGGTTTAATATCACCTGAACAGTTTTATGATGCATTCAGATCTGAAACCAAGACTAATTTAACTAACGAAGAAATTAAAACAGCTTGGAATGCCATGCTTGTTTCTTTTCCAAAGGAGCGAATTGAATGGCTAAGGTCTATTAAAGAACGTTACAACATCTTTCTCTTTTCTAATACCAACCAGATTCATTACGACCAAATAATGGAGTTGTACAAACGGGACTTAGGTGTAGCCGATTTCAATGAACTATTCTTAAAGCCCTACTATTCGCATGAGATGAGGTTGCGCAAACCCTACCCAGAATCATTCTTACATATTATTAATGAACAAAATCTAACAATTGCCGAAACTTTGTTTATTGATGATACCATCAAAAACATTGAAGCTGCTGATGCTTTAGGCTTACAAACTATTCATCTAGTGGGTCCAAAAACTGTTTTAGATTTAGACTTATAATTAAATTCCGTTAATACATTGGCTGCAAACTATCCGAAAGATTTAAACTTTCGGATAGTTTTTCAATAAAACTGAATAATCCCTTTTCGGTTAATTTTAAGCTGTCAAAAGTGTCTTTGTGTATTAATCTAATTATACCTAAAACAGAAAAACAACCCATAAATATACCATTATGAAAACGCACCCCTTCTGTTTAGTTCAATGGATTAATTAAATTATTTCTTCACTTATTATTTGTTAGCACCATTTTTTGGTTTTCGATTTGTATAAACCTATAAATGCTGATGAATTTGTTATTACAGATTAAAAACGGATTAAAAATAAATAAATATATAGCCAAAATGAAAAATACCTTTTCAAAATGAAATGGTATTTATAAATTTGCCCACTCTTTAGATATATTCTAATTCTTTAAGATGATAATATTCTACACCATCATCATAAGTGAAGATTTTAATAGTAGTTCTTTTTCAAATCAATTTCATTTTCAATCTTAAGCAAATTACAAAATGCATTCAACCTCAAAGAAAGTTACGGCAGCAGGATTACTTATTGCATTAGGAATTATTTACGGTGACATTGGTACATCGCCATTGTATGTTTTGAATGCTATCGTGAAGGGTAGAAGCATTACAGAAGAACTAATTTTTGGCTCTTTATCCTGCATTATTTGGACACTTACCCTTCAAACTACTATTAAATATGTTATTCTAACCCTCAATGCTGACAACAAGGGTGAAGGTGGCATTTTCAGCTTATTTGCATTGGTTAGACGTCGAAAAAAATGGTTGGTAATTCCAGCAATGATTGGTGGGGCGGCACTTTTGGCAGATGGCATCATTACTCCCCCTATTTCAGTAACCTCTGCAATAGAAGGTTTGCAACAATTACCCGTTTTTCACGACATCGAAACAAAAACTATTGTAGTAATTGTTATTGGCGTAATCTCTTCACTCTTTGTTCTCCAACAGTTTGGTACTGCTTCTATCGGCAAACTCTTCGGACCATTAATGGGTATTTGGTTTTCAATGTTGGCCATTCTGGGCATGTCGCATTTGTCGGACGATTTTAGTATTTTCAAAGCATTAAGCCCACACTACGCAATAGAATTATTAACATTCTATCCAAAAGGGTTTTGGATTTTAGGTGCAGTATTCCTATGTACAACAGGAGCAGAGGCTTTATACTCCGATTTAGGTCACTGCGGCAAAGAAAACATTCGTTACTCATGGGTGTTCGTAAAAGCATGTTTAATTGTAAATTATCTAGGTCAAGGAGCATGGTTACTGGCTAATTATAAAAACCAAACCATTGCCGATGCTGTTTTCGATGCAGGTTTCAATCCTTTTTTTGGCATTATGCCCCATTGGTTTAAGCTTATAGGGGTAATCATCGCAACAGTAGCAGCCATCATAGCAAGCCAAGCCTTAATTTCTGGATCATTTACATTGATTGCGGAAGCAATGAGGCTTAACCTTTGGCCTAAAATGAAAATCATTTATCCCACCGAAGAAAAAGGGCAGTTATTTATCCCTGGCATTAACTTACTACTATTTGTGGGTTGCATTGGTGTAGTGCTTTTCTTCCAGAAGTCAACAAACATGGAAGCGGCTTACGGGTTAGCCATTACATTATGTATGATTAGTACCTCCATCTTATTTGCTAACTTTTTGGTTAGGCATAGAACCTTACCAATATGGATTTACATCTATTTGGTCGTTTATATCACCATTGAATCTTCATTCTTGATCGCTAATTTAGAAAAGTTTCCACATGGTGGTTATGTAACCTTACTTGTGGGTGGAGGTTTGTTCTGGGTGATGTATGTGTGGTTTAGAAGTCGGAAAATTAAGAATAGATATATTGAGTTTGTTCGTCTTCAAACCTATATCCCCATGATTAAGGACCTGATGAAAGACGAAACTGTTCCTATTTATTCTACCCATCTGGTTTATATGACTAGTTCTTCAAACCCAAAAGAATTAGAGCATAAAATTCTTTACTCTATCTTAAACATGAAACCGAAAAGAGCTAATGTTTATTGGTTTGTTCATGTTGAAGTACTAGATGATCCTTATACTTGCGAATATTATGTGGATCACATTGTTCCTAATGAGATAATTAGGGTAGAATTCAGGCTAGGATTTAGGGTTCAACAAAGAATTACTTTAATGTTAAGACAAGTTCTTCAGGATATGGTTGCAAACAATGAAGTAAACGAATTGAGTAGGCATCCGAGTCTTTCTAAGAACCATATTCCTGGAGATTACAGAGTAATCGTTATGGAGAAATTCTTGAGTAGGGATAATGAATTGCCTCTGTTTGAAAGAATTATCATGCGTTTCTATTTCTGGATAAAAGAAATTAGTTTGAGTGAAGAAAGAGGTTTTGGATTGGATACTAGTTATGTTACTGTAGAAAAGTTCCCATTAATAGTTTCTCCTTACAATAAATTAAACTTAAAACGAGTAGAACATGCGGTTCATCCACATGCGCATCATTAAAGAAGTTATTTTGAATTTAAATTAAGGAGATAAGTTATTACTTTAATTAGATTTATTAAATGGATAAGCCTGCATCAAATTTTTAGATGCAGGCTTATTTTTTTTTGTTTAAATAATCTTTATAAAACAAGTTCCAATACCCTATAGGGATGTTCCGATAGTTCTGGGGAGTGTTCCAGATATTCTGGAACTTGTTCTGAAACTCCCAGAATATGTTCCAGAACCTTCGGGGGATGTTCCAAAACCTTCAGGGGATGTTCCAGAACTTTATGGGGATGTTCTAAAAATCCTGGAACAAGTTCTAGTACCTTCTGGGAGTGTTCCAATGACAGGATGAAGCGTTAATTTTTACTCCTTTCCAAACACTTTTACTACTCCCCCTAAACCTCCACGGCCATTATCTGCTTCAATCAAAACGGTAATTGTTCTGTTGTTATTGCCAGCAGGTAAATTCAAAGTAAAATCTCCTCTTTCGGCTTTTTCTTTTGTGCCAACCAATTGTTTATCCAACCAAAACTCTGCCTTGCCTGTAACAGATTTAAACACAACTCTTCCTCCTTTCTCGCATTCTTCTGTGTAGGGTTTAAAATTAACTCGATACAAGGCGTATTTATTCTCCGCAAACTTTTGCAAACTTCCAGGCCTAGTTGTTCCCCATGTATTCATATCATAATTAGCTACTTCCATATTTGGATCTGGTTTCTCAGTATAAAAAGGAGATAATTTCCATCTGTCTAATATCAAAGCAACTTTTGCAACAGGAACTGAAGGGATCTGAACAGCTTCTTTTACCGTTAAATGAATGGTGGCTACTTTTAAATTACCCGATTTTGCCGTCAGCACAACATCACCTGCACTTGCAGCATTACTCTGAATAATTACTTGCGCCAATCCATTATATAAACTGTATTTATTACCTTTTTCTGGCTCATGATTATTGTGGTCTCCATTACCCATACCAATAATAGTTGCCGGGCCACTTATTTCAAATTCAATAGGCAAATTGGCAGTTTCTATGGGTCTTCCTTTTGCATCAATAGCTTTCACGGTGATAGGAATTGCATCCTCACCATCGCCTGCTAGCGTATTTCTGTCAGGAACCAATTGTAATCCAACAGCATCTCCCGTTGTTTCTACCACAAAATGAGACACTTCTTTGCCATTTCTATAGCCAAAAGCCTCTAATTTTCCTGGCTGATAAGGCACTTGAAAAGTATTCATTTCAAAATAATCTACTTTTTGTTCACCAATCCATTTGCCATTCAATTTCAGTTTAATAGTTTCTGCATTGCTCATAGCCATCACCCTAATGTTTTTACCAATACTATCTTTTGACCAATTCCAATGAGGAACTAATTGCAAAACAGGCTTTGAGGTAGGCACCCATTGCGCCTGATGAATGTAGAAAGCCGTTTTTGGAAAACCACACACATCCATACAACCAAAAACAGAACTAGCAGAAGGCCACTCAAAAGGCTGCGGTTCGCCACGATAATCAAATCCTGTCCAAATAAAACAACCAGCCACATAGGGTTTGGTGGCAATCATTTTCCAAGAAGCACGGTGCGTATTTCCCCAGCTCGGTTTAATGTCATCGTAAGCAGCCAAATATTGTTTCTTTTTATCACTCACATATTCGCCCCTATCCATCTGCCCAGAAACATCTTCAGAACTAGTTATGGGCTTATTAGGAAACTGTTTGTGGTATTTTTCATAATCATTTTGCTGATAATTAAACCCTACTACATCAACAGCATGAGAAACATTGATGGGGGTAAACATGCCGTTGCTTTGTGCGGCAGTTATGAGCCTAGAGGTATCCAAAACCTTCACCACGTTACTCATTCGGCGCACCATTTCGTAGCCATTTTCGGTTCCTTGCATCGGTTCTTCGTTAAAAACACTCCACAAAATAATGCTTGGATGGTTTCTGTCGCGGCGCACCATCCATTCCAATTGACGTTGATATTCGGGAGAAACATTAAAGTTTCTATTTTCATCCATCACCATAATACCGTTCCTATCGCAAGCGTCTAAAAACTCATTAGAAGGAGGATTGTGCGAACAACGGTTTGCATTAACGCCCATTTCTTTTAGCTTTTTAATTCTAAATTCCCATAAGGCATCCGGAACGGCAACGCCCACACCCGCATGATCTTGGTGGTTGCAAGTGCCCTGTATTTTAACCCATTTATCGTTTAGATAAAAGCCAGAATCGGCTCTAAATTGAATGGTTCTAAAACCACAAGTGGTAATAATGGTATCAACAGGACTTCCATTTTGCAAAACCACGGTTCTAACTTTATATAAAGCAGGGTTTTCTAAAGTCCATAAATCAGGATTATGTACAGGGATATTCAATTTGGCAACACCTCTCACCAAAGGGCTAAGTATTCCTCCATCGGCATTTCCTTCGCCAACCAGTTTTCCATTATCGGTTAACAAACTAGTGTGAATAGTGTAATTGGCCGCTTCTTTACCACTGTTTTCAACTGTTGCTTCCACAGGAAGCATCCATTCGCCATGTTCATTTTTAACAGGTTGAGCAAATATTCCATCGGTAATAATGTGTACGGGAGATTGTTTTACCAACCAAGTATGCCTATACAAGCCAGCCCCCTCATACCACCAACCTTCTTGCGGAACAGCATCTACACGGATGGCTATATTGTTTAAATCATCGCCATATTTAGCCATCGATGTAATGTCGATGTACGAAGAGGTGTAGCCGCAAAAATTACGGTGCATAACAGTTCCATTAAACCAGATAGTGCAATTGGTAGCAATGCCATCAAACTGAAGTTCTAAGTATTTGCCTTTGTCTTTAGCATCCAATTTAAAGTTTCGTCTGTACCAACCTATACCTCTTTTGCGGTATCCTTGCGTAGCGTTCTCGGTACTGTCATAAGCAGATTCTACTGACCAATCGTGAGGCAGATTTAGCAAACGCCACTTAGTATCGTCAAAACCCGGGTCGGCAGCACCCCAAGATTTACCAGCTTTAGCGTTAGAATAGCTCATATCCTGACCTCTGATGATTGGGAAAGGAATATCTCCCAAATAAAAACGCCAGCCATTATCTAATAATAGACGCTCGTGAGGAACTGCAATAGTTTTTGATTGAGCAAAAGACAGATGGAAAAGAGATAGAAAGGTAAATAAAACGAAAACGTTTTTTTTCATAAACAAGAAGTTTTTTTGTCTGATGCAATATTAGGAAAATCGTTTAAAGGAAGGAGATTACACTAAAAGAAATTAGTTTATGGTTTGCAAAATATAGTTATAGATTGAAAAAAAAAGCTTGCCAATTAATACTACTTCTTAAAATTTATTACGTCATTCTTAAACGATGTTACATTTTAGAAAATAAGGAAGAATTTGTTTTTTTTCTTATTATGGAATCATAAATGCAAAAGCTAAAGTTTAGTATCCATTGTTATGTCCCTTTGCACTTGGAGTTAGTACACATGAGAAGTACTTTTTTGTTATTATCAATAAGCTTTACCACAAGTACACGAAAAAAAAGGAAAGTGCTTACAGACGGAAGTAACTGAGCAATTGTACTTTCTTTTAGCAGCAATTTCGGGATATTCTATATAAACACCTATTCTGATTTCATTGCCCTAATAAACAAAAAAGGGATGCTTCAATTGAAACATCCCTTTTTTAATTAATTAATATTCTTTGTTTAATTCAGTAAGTCAATACTTACTTTTCCACTTCACCATCAATCACCAAAATTGTTGGCTCGGCATGATTTGCAAACTTAACGGTAACTTCTTTTTTAAATGCGCCTAAAGCTGCTGCATTGTAGGTTACCTTAATTTTTGATTCCTTGCCTTTTCCAATTGGCTCTTTTGGATATTCTGGAGTGGTACATCCACAGCCAGCCATTGCATTTTCAACGATTAATGGCTTGCCCCCTTCATTAGTGAAGGAGAAATTGAATGTAACAGGTTTGTTTTGTTTTATCTTACCAAAACTGTGCTTTAATTCTTTAAACTTAATGTCGCTTTGAGCAGACAATTTTAAACAAACAAAAAGGCAGAAAACAATTATTATCTTATTCATATTTACTAATTAGATGGGTTCTTTAGTTTTTGTGTTACATTATTTGCTGGGGCTGGCTCTTCTGCTGGTTTAAATGTTTCGCCATGAAAAGTTACTTGCTTTTGTAAACCTCCACTGAAGAAGAAAGTAACAAACTTTGTGAACGCACCATTCGTTCCACCATTAAATCCTAGTGTAACCTCTTTAGATTTTCCTGGAGCAATTTTTTCACCTCTTGTATATCCTTTTGGTGTTGTGCAACCACAACCAGCCTGAACATTTTCTAGCGTTACAGAATCGGCACTTAAGTTTTTAACTGTAACTGTATATTCAGTAGGCTTTCCAAAAACGATTTTACCAAAGTTGTAATCAGCATTGGTAAACTGAAGAATGCTGTTAATGTCCTTTTTTGCATCAATAACACCAGGGGTTGTAGTTGTCTGAATTTGTGCTTTTGAAACAGTAGCCATTGCCAAGATAGCACATGCAATAAGTGTAATTTTTTTCATTGTTGTAAATTTTAGCTGTAAAAATATCTTTTTAATTTGTCTTTTTACTAAATATCAAGCCAATTTTTTACAACTCCCAGACTTTAATATTTTTTTAAATTTCGTTCACACATTATTTTCATCTTTGCGATATTAATAACTCTGGTTTTTGAAGTGTTACTATTAATTACATTTGTGCAATGGAACAAACATTAAACTTGTCTTACAAAGATGATATGCTCTCCTACGATGGCTTCAGAAATGAAGTTCTTCACGATTATAGGATGGCTATTTTTAGCCGTGAAGTAAGCCTTTTAGGCCGAAGAGAAGTATTGACGGGAAAGGCTAAGTTTGGTATTTTTGGTGATGGAAAAGAACTGGCGCAGATAGCCATGGCCAAATTTTTTAAGCCTGGCGACTTTAGAGCGGGTTACTACCGAGACCAAACTTTTATGTTTGCTTCTGGTTTGGCAAGTGCCGAACAATTTTTTGCGCAACTATATGCAGATGCAGACATTAAAAATGAGCCATGCAGTGCTGGCAGACAAATGGTGTCGCATTTTGCTTCAAGATTTGTGGATGATAATGGTAATTGGCTCGATTTGGCGAACAGAAAAAATGTCACGTCGGATATGGCACCTACCGCCTCTCAAATGCCCCGAGCTTTGGGACTTGCTTTTGCCTCTAAATGTTTCCGAAACTCCCCCCATTTAAGACGATATGAAAATTTAAGCCACAATGGTAATGAAGTTTGCTTTTGCACCATTGGAGATGCAAGCACTAGCGAAGGTCATTTTTTGGAAGCCATTAATGCAGCAGGTGTGTTGCAAGTTCCCTTAGCCATTTTTGTGTGGGATGATGGTTACGGTATCTCTGTTCCTAAATCGCAGCAAACCACTAAAGGGTCTATTTCAGCAGCACTGAAAGGTTATCAAAAAATTGATGGCACCAACGGAATTAATATCTATAAAGTAAAGGCATGGGATTACCCAGGCATGTGTGAAGTTTTTGAAGAAGGGATTCAGAAAGCTAGAGAAACACATACTCCTGTGTTGTTTCATGTAGAAGAAGTAACCCAGCCACAGGGTCATAGCACAAGTGGCAGCCATGAACGATATAAAAAACCAGAAAGATTGCAATGGGAAAGAGATTGGGACTGTATTAAAAAGATGCGGGAGTGGATTATTGAAAACGCACTAGGTAGTGAGGAAGAGTTGCAAGGTTTTGAATTGGAAGCAAAAAACAAAGCACGTGAAAGTAAAGATCGTGCATGGGAAAATTACTTGCTTCCGTTAAATCTTCAAAGTGAAAAATCGATTGAATTAATCAATGGACTCGTTGTTAGTGACGTTGAAACACAAAGCCAATTACAAAAACTTTGTGCTAGTCTGCAGCAGAATCCTGAACATTTCAGAAGGCATATCATGCGCACATTGGCATTAGCCATTGATGCAGCCCCTAATGCTTCGAATATTGAAACGGTAAAAAAATATTATGAATACCTATTGGAGCAGAATAAAAAGCTGTACAACACCTTTTTATATAATGAAGGACCAAAGAGTATTTTTAAAGTTGAAGAGGTAAGACCACTAGTTCCATTTGATGCTCCTCAATTTAATGGTTATGAAATATTGAATAAATATTTCGACACCCTATTTTCTAATAATCCTTTCGTTTTTGCTTTTGGTGAAGATGTTGGAATGATTGGCGATGTAAATCAAGGTTTTGCTGGCTTGCAATTAAAGCATGGCGAGAATAGAATTTTTGATACCGGAATCCGTGAATTAACTATTATTGGTCAAGCAATTGGGATGGCTTTACGTGGATTGAGACCAATTGCAGAAATTCAGTACTTAGATTATTTAGTTTATGGACTTCAACCATTAACAGACGATGTATCCACCTTACATTTCAGAACTTATGGACAACAAAGCTGCCCAGTAATTATTCGTACCAGAGGACATCGATTGGAAGGGATATGGCATAGTGGTAGCCCGATGGGGATGATTATTAATTCTCTTAGAGGTATGCATGTTTGCGTTCCAAGAAACATGGTTCAAGCTGTTGGAATGTACAATACATTACTCAAAGGAAATGATCCTGCGGTAGTAGTGGAATGCCTTAATGGGTATAGACTAAAAGAAAAAATGCCTGCCAACTTATTAGAGTTAACAGTGCCACTGGGAGTGCCAGAGGTTATTAAAGAAGGCAGCGACATCACAATAGTGTCTTATGGTTCCACGCTTCGTATTATTTATGATGCAGTAGAACGATTGGAAAAAGAAGGTATTAGTTGCGAAATTATTGACGTGCAAACGCTTCTTCCTTTCGATGTGAATCACCTTATTTTGAACTCACTTAAAAAGACCAATCGTATTATATTTATAGATGAAGATGTGCCAGGCGGTGCTGCAGCTTATATGTATAATAAAGTGATGGAAGAACAAGGAGGCTATAAATGGATAGATGTTGCTCCAAGAACACTTACTGGTAAGGCACATCGCCCTGGTTATGGTAGTGATGGTGATTATTTTAGCAAACCAAATGCTGAAGAAATTTCTGCAACTATTAGGGCAATGATTAATGAATAGACGATACTTAGAAATTTGTAAGTAATAATTCAAAAATAATGCAATGTTTTACAATTATTACTTACAAATTCTTACCTGAAAAATATTCTAATCAAGATAGAAATAAATGTGCAATTTAATCGTTTAATTACAAAGGATCATCAACCTCATTGTCCGCAAAGTTTTCAAGTAAAGGAGGAGTGATAAGAATCTAGGAGGGGAGGAGTATTTTAATTCCTACAAGAATGAAAATCATAACTAACAAACCTATGAATAGAAATGCTTAAATCAAAATGCAGGTTTCGCAATTCCAGTTTAGTATATACTTCTATTCCCTAATGCGAATAAAGAGTTGGAAATAGTACAAATATTTTCCTAGCTGTAGTTACAACACTTTATTTGCATAATTAATTGCTACAAATTTCTTATCTACCATTTTTTCTAACCCAATCAGCGTACCTTTTATCCAATAATAAATGAGGCCATGTGCCATACCAAGCATATCCATTACGGCGTTCGTAACCTATTTCGGCAAGCGAATATTTTTTAATGCCATCCCTATCACAAAAGAATGGTTTATTGGTTTCTATTTCATAATACCTCGCCCAAATAGTAGAAGAAACATCTTCCACTAGCTTTTTATCTTTACCTTTTGGAGAGGTTGGGTCTGCTACTTTTTCTACTTTATAGCCTACAATCTTTACCTTATCTAACCAAGCACACGCAGCATTTACCGCATCTTTTATTTCTTGCTTGGGCGAGGGAATAGACATTAAGAACTCTACAATGCCTACTGTTTCTGCACCACTAATAGACGGTAACTCGTAAGCCCTTGCTTTTGCCGGCTGAAGTGTTACTTCATTATATTGCTGACACCAAGCGGTAAGTTTTCCATCCACCCTAATCTGTGTTTTCAAAATACAATCTACCCCCTTAGCAACCGCAACAGCGCATGGCTGTACCAATGAAGGATCAACTATATCTAAATCTAATTTTTTTAAAACAACTGCTTGCAACACCCTCATTGCATTAATCATTGCATTATCGTTGAAGGTAATTTCGGCTCTGTACATCTTTTTATCAGGATAATACTGAGGCCATCCACCATTATCGTATTGTGCTTTTAATAAATATCGAATACCGCTTTCTACCGCAGCCAAGTACTTCGGGTTATGGTATTGCTTATACGCTATTGCCAAGTACTTTATCTCTTTGGTAGTCGCTTCATTGTCGATTGTAGCATCTTCATCATTGTTCTGAGCTGCTATTTGTGCCTTTATATCTGCAGAAAACTCTGTGTCGTATTTGATTCCTTTATCATTAAAATGTTTAGGCCATCCACCATAACTACGCTGAAACAACAGCATATTATCTGCTTTCAAATCTTGCGCATTTAGCTGCATCCCCCAGATGAAAGCTGCAATAATCAGTATATTCTTCATTACGTTTAAATTGATACTTTTCATATTGATTAATTGAATGCTTATTGAAGGAAATGTTACCACAAAGAACAGTTTTAGGTAATAAGTATTAAGTTTCTAATAGAAAATACTCCTGTTATACTAAATCTAAGACCTAATACTTATTACGTAGTACTTATTCTTTAACCACTTTAGTGCCAGCAGCTTCTAGTCGTATATAATCGTACATAATATCGGCATCTCTAACGCCCCCTTTCATGTGTAAACCAAAGGTTATTTTGTTTATTCCTTTTTGCAGATATTCAGCAGGAAAGTTATACCTCAAATCGCCCCAAGCACCATGAATACCTTTTCTTATCATTGCATTAGATGGATAGGTAATAGACTTTTCTGGTAATGGATTCACCGCATGTCCATTTACATCAACCGTAAGATTACCATTCCAAATGGCCGCATAAGCCACATAAACAGAGGCCTGAGAATTTGTTGTGGGAGCAGAAGATAAATTGAAGTTTACTTTCCATTCTGGATTAATTGTGTTGGTGGCAGGTTGCACAAAATTCCAATCAATGCTATCAATACTCTTACCCACCGTATAGTTTACATCATTAGGAAACTCTTTTGGATAATCCATAAACTTACCCCAGTTTTCATCAGGATAAGTGTTGCTTGTAAACCAATCTTTGCCATGCTTAAATTCCATTGCATTTCTATCAGGAACACCTATCTCCCAAACGGTTGGTGCCACCCTCGTTGGTTCCCAAACCACATTACCTATTTCGGTCGTTTTTTGTGGGGCAACATTCACCGCTTTTAGTTTAGAGAATGTGCCAGCAGCTTTATCGCCAAAGGCATAGATGTTGTAACCATCGGCAGCAATTACATTAGGAATTAAAAAGTTACCATCCTTGTCTGTTTTCACCCAGAACTGATAGTTCTTAGCCCAGAATTGAAAGTCAGTAACATTCTTTGTAGATAAAGGCGTTGTTGCCACACCAATCCAAACATTGGCAGCAGAAATAGGATTATTGATGGTGGCATCTTTAATCACCAATTTACCCCTTATTGCACCACGATCTTTTGCCTTGGCATAAGACGGATTTGAGAACCAATCATAAGGCCATTTAGCTTGTTCTTGCTTTGTTTTTGCCAAAGCATCTCTCCATAACACATTATGAGAATCTAGCGTTGATGGGCTAGTTTTATTACAATAAATAAGGAACGGTCCATACACTTTCTGCCAGTTTTCATTTGGCGCAACTTCCATGTCGCCACCCATCCTGTAGTGTGTTCCTCCAAGCATATTTAAAAGAATAGCACTAGCATGGCACATCAATTCACGCTTCATAGGGCCACCATTATAATACTCTTTACTCGGTGTAGTCATCCATAATCCTATATGTTTTACAGAACTACTAAAACCCCAAGCATCGGTAACCCCAAAATCGGCACTATAATCATATTTGCATTCATATTGGTTATTATAATCGCCTGAAATGATGCGAGTAACTTCCTTTGGTGCGCCAGGAACAGGCAATGATTTGTCCATTTCTGGTTGGGTAGGTAGTTTTTTATTTCGCAAAGAATCAACCGTCATCCAGTCAAAGATGGAACTAGGATAAATAACCATACGCCATTCACCTCCTGCATAATTAGGATAACTTGCCGGGTGTGTTAACGTTGCAGCAGCATAAAAACCTTCTGTTTCTTTTTGCATGGAGTAATAAATATCTACATCCATTGCCGCATGTTTTTCAGAACCATCCCAATGGGTGCTTAATTTTATTTCAGCATATTCGCCATTATTAGTAGCTGGATCAACGGTTAGCGTATATGCACAGTTTGAAGGGTTTTCGTAAGCAGGCATATTCCAACTCCAATAACCTTTTCCGCCCCTTATTCCTCCAGAGATTAAATTGGTTGAATTGTAGATGATACTATTTAATTCTGCATTAGACTTATTGATGGTTACTGCTACCGATGCATTTTGGAGTGTTACCGTATTATCCTTTTCGGTAACGGTTACTTTATGGTCATTATTGGCAAAAACAATTGTCTGTAAACAAAGGATAAGTGCTAAAAAGAAAACAATTGACTTAATGTGGTGGCGCATGAGTGAATTAATTTATGATGAATGTTTAATGAAAACGTTTAACTTATTTATGTTCTGCAAAATGACTAATGGTTTATGATAATAGAAAAGTTAAGCCCTTTCTACTATCACAAACCATTTTGTATTTATAGTGTATCCCGTAGTTGATTATTCTTTAGTAATTTTTTTTGTAATGATTCCATCTGTAAGTGTAGAAATTTTAACCCAATAATTACCTGCTGTTAAACCAGAAAGGTTAAGATGAGCTGTAGTTTCTCCAACAGAAACTTTATAAGTAAGTACTATTTTTCCAGAAGCATCAACTACTGAAATCACCTTCATGTCAGTAGCCTTTATCTGTAATAATCCTTTAGTAGGATTGGGATAAAGGAGTTCATTCGAAGCAATGGCAAAACCAAACTTTACTTGTTTAACATCATAATAAACTATTCTGCCATCATTATCATGTTCCACCACTCTGTAATAGTTAGTGCCACGAGCAGGTGCAGCATCATTTATGGAATATGAATGACTCGCTGATTGAGAAACTGTTTTTAATAATTTGAAGTCATATCCATCAGATGAATGTTGTACTTGGAAATAGGATACTGCATTATTGTTGCTAGTTTCCCAATTTACCAGAACCGATTGCCCAACCAGTTTTGCTGTATAGCTAACCAACGAAACAGGCAGAAGAGCTACTGGGGTTACTAAAACAGAAATCACGGTAGAAAACATGCTGCTGTCTTTTCCTACTACTGTAAAAGATATGCTATCCAATCCAATCAAACTGTCTTTTGGGGTGTATAACACAGTATGTCCATCTTGCTGCAACAAAGCATTACCTTTTGTTCCAGCATTTATGGTATAAACAGGATTTACATCAGAAAATCCACCTGTTAAGCCGAGTAAATCAATGGTTAAAGGAGTACTAGTTGTAGTGACTTCATGAGGATCTGCTAACCAGTTTATGTAATGCTCTATCAATGTGAAGCTGTCAGCTGCCAATTTCATAGCATCATTTTTTGCAGGATCACTTCCTGTAGCTTTTTCCCAATAATCAGGCATACCATCATTATCTGTATCAACTTCTTTAACTCCAGCTTTTATCGTTCCATAGCCATTATTGCTCAATCCTGTTTGAGTTTGGCTAGTATATAAACCAGTTCCCGGCCCTGCTGTGCCAACACCTGTTCCAGTTGTGCCTTTGCCCAATGTGAGCATTTGACTTATAACTAATGAATCACTTTCATCGCGAGGCAAGGCTCCCACTTGAGAGATGGCTAATCTGTAGGCAGTTTGTGTATTATATATTGTTGCCTCTGTGGTATAAGAAGACCACGGTTTTGATAATGCTTTAAGGACAGCTCCAGCTTGATAAAGCTTAGGTATTGTTTTGCCACCATCCAATATGCCATTTTTATTACTGTCCTTCAAATTTCCGGAGCAATAAAATGTTTGGTTAGAATCAATTTGAAACCATGTATTATCTGTAGACCCAGAGCCTGGCCCATGAATAAAATAGTTATTAATGATGTCATGTTTAAACTTGGTACTAGTGTGTGTTGTGTAGTAAGAAGAACAATTGTACAATACATTATTTACATAAATTGTATTAACCTTTGCAAGTGGATTCCTATTGTGCGAGTTGGCAAATACATTATAAAACCAAGCCCATTTGCCATTAACACCTTCTGTATGTGCACCAAACTGTTGACCAGTAGGATTTGCATCTAAACAATTCTGAAAAGTGATACTATCTAAAGGATAAGTAGTATAATTAGTGGCAGCAACCCCATCTACATTATTCCAAGGAGCAAATGCTATCGAACAATGATCCATTATTATTTGACGACCATCGGTTAAAGCAATTGCATCATCACCAGTACTAGCTGTTTCGCTTCCGGGGCGAACACGAATATGACGGCAAATAATGTTTTTTCTTCTATAAAAAGAAATCTCCCCACCCCTAAAACCGATGCCACCACCAGGGGCTGTTTGCCCTGCAATGGTTAAATTATTACTACAAGAAACTGCCGTTTTAAGGGTAATATAACCACTCACATCAAATACAATTATTCTATTCGATTTGCTAACCGCATCCCTAAATGAACCTTTACCTGTATCAGCCAAATTGGTTACGTGATAAACAGTGCCAGTTCTACCACCAGTAATATATTCACCAAAACCTAAAGCACCCGGAAAGGCTTTTACTTGTGCATTTGTATTATTGGGGATTATGGCGGTATTGAAAACTATCCATAAGACTACGGATAATCGTAAAAACTTATTATTTTTCATCTAGCAATTTTTATCACATTTAAGACATTCAGTCATTAATCTGTAAAAATATTTGGATGACACTCCATAACTGTCATACTCCATACTGTTTAAAGAGTACTTATCGGTTAGGAAGATATTAACTCAGCCTTTTGGCTAACGTTATTTAACATATTGTTATTAGCAAATATTATTTGAGTTTATACACTTCACTCCCTGCCAATAAGAAACAACCTAAACCATAATCTTCAAAGTCGGGGGTTTTGTCGTAGCCCAAAGGTTGACCATCTTTTGGTTCCTTACCTGTTCCTTGCACCCATCCCAAAAAGCCGTTAGGGTGAACACATTCTTTTGTAACAGCATTCCAAGCTTTATACAAAGCAGGCGCATATTCATCGGCAGGCAATAAATGATTGTTTATTCCGTAAGCAAAACCATACACAAACAAAGAGGTGCCAGTGAGCTCTTTACCACCAAAGTTTGAAGGATCTTTAAGGCTCACATTCCAATAGCCATCTTCTCTTTGCAATGGTAACAATGCTTTGCACATTGCCTTATAATCAGTTAAATACTCTTCATAATGACTATCTGTTTTAGGCAATTTATCAAGAACCCTAACCAAAGCTGCCAATACCCAACCATTACCACGGCTCCAATAGCAATCTTTTCCGTTTGGCTCTTTATATGGCGGAACAAAATCTTTATCTCTCCACCAAAGGTTGTCCGCAGAATTCAGTAAGCCTTTGCCACCATGAACATGCTTGGTATAGCTGTACATTTCGTAAGCTCTGTGCAAATAGTTGGTGTCTTTAAACTCCAATCCTAATTCTACAAACAGGGGCATTCCCATCTGGATGGCATCAATCCAGCTCCAGTCGTCTACTTTATTGGTAGCTAACATTCTACCCAAACTTTCTTTAATGCTATCTAACATGTAGTCATTCTTTCTGCCCGTCAAAACATATAAATCATAATAAGTTTGGCCCGCACATTGGTTATCGGCATTGCGTGTTTTGTTGCCTGTATTCAATCCCCATTTATGCTTATCGCCCCAGCTTATGGCATAATCCAGAAACTTTTTCTTTTCCTGTTTATTGGTTTCTACAGATAGCAAAGCCATCAATCCTTCGTAATAAACACCACGAGTCCAGATATTACTTGGTCGGGTTTTAGTTGTTGTAATGGTATGACCAGGATCTGGCCAATGATTCATAAAGTAGGCATTCGCTCTTTCCATTACTTCTAACACCTCTTTTTTATTAGGCTTTTGTTGTGCATTTACATTTAAAGAAAGTGCACACATCCATCCAATAACTAAAACTATCCTATTCATACTTGTTATTTTAAAACTGTTTTATATCGCCACTAAGACACTAATACTCAAAGAAGCACAAAGAAATAAGAAAAGAAGATTCCTGTGTAATAAACCTATGCTTTTTGCTTCTTAATTAGTCAGCCATTTATAAACGATACTTTTATACTCTCCTCCTTTGCGAACTAAAAGTAAAACGCTTTTCTCTATCTGCTTCTTCCTTTCCTTCTTCTTCACGTAAAGCCTTTGCGTTCTTTGCGGTTAAATTACCCTCCACAATCTACTTATTTATTCTTTTCAAAAAGCCATCTACATACTCCATCAACGGATTGAACCATGGATTAAAAAACCAAAAAGGGTGCGGTGTATCATCCATCGTATGTACTTCCGAATAAACATGCAAGGCATCTAGCTTCTTAATCAAATCATCCCTGCCTGCATGAAAACGTGGCAATGAACTATTTATAAACAGAAATGGAACAGCCAATTTATCAACATGTTCCAATGCCGATGCATCTTTCCAGTTTGTAGGATTCTGCTCATACGTTCCGCCCAACCATTGCGCTGCCACTGCACTCTCGGCAGATTCTGGATGATGGAAGGCTAATATGCCATCAATATCCACCACTGCATTTACCGTAGAAGTTGCCGCAAAGTTGCTCAAATTATCTTCAAAATAAGTTATGCCGTTAGTAGATCCTATTAAAGCTGCCAATTGTCCGCCGGCAGAAACACCTAAGGTTGCAATCTTATTTGAATCTATGCCATACGTTTTGGCATTAACTTTCATCCATTTGATGGCATCCTTCAAATCGTAAACTGCCGCAGGATAGGGTGCCTCTAACGACAACCTGTAATCGGCACTTACCGCCACAAATCCCCTGTTTGCCAATTCGGTAGCCATTGCTTCATTTTGAGATTTATCTCCTGAGCGCCATCCTCCACCAAATATTAATAATACCGCTTGTTTCCGTTTGCGTGTATCCTTCGGAAAATATACATCCAATGATAATTCCCTTTCTTTTATCTTTCTAAAAACAATATCCTTCTTAATAAGCACTGTTTTACTAGCCGATGGTGCTGCAATTGTTATGTAGGGACGCTTTTTTTGTTCCTTAATGAATGTGCCATTAATGGTAAAACTAGTATCTCGTGGAATATCTTTTTGGGCAAAAGAAGAGAAGACTATCGAAATGAATAAGGCGATGACTACTGAATTTTTCATTTAAACCACGTATTAAATTCTTCGGTAGAGATGGTGAAAACAGTACCATGACGTATTCCTTTTGGTAAGGAAATTTGAGAAGAAATGTCTGTCCAATTCTTTAAATCTGTTGAAGTTATTGCACCATAAGTGTGTTCGCGATACTTATCAAAATATACAATCCATTTGTCTTTCATGTTTAATGCAGTAGGCCCTTCTGCCCAATACTTGCCTGTAATAGGTTCGCTAGGTGTAGAATATCCTTCTGTAAAACTCTTGCTAGTGGCTGTCCGTAGATTCTTTTGAGCAACAGGAGAGATGGTTTCATCCTTTAAGAACATAAAATAATTCTTCTTGCCCAACACCTTAATGGTAGCATCAATTACATCGAAACCCTTATCATACAAAAGCTTGGTTTCAGAATAGGTTTTAAAGTCTTTAGTTGTTTTGTAATACATCCTTCCATTGTATTTGCTTTCTGGACGTTTGGTTTCTAAAAACTTACCCTTTACTGTACTCGACCAATAGAGCAAATATTCTTTTGAGTAAGGATCGTAGGTAATTTCTGGCGCCCATGCATTCAGTACGCTATCACTTACTTCGTTTTCCATAACAGGTAAAAACTGTTGTTCGCTCCAATGGGTAAGGTCTTTAGAAGATGCAATGCCAATGCCCTTATCATTCCAACTAACTGTCCACACCAAATGAAACAGCCCATCAGCTCCACGGGTAATACATGGATCGCGCATTAGTTTATCCTTTGCCACAACGGGTCTTAAAAAAGTACTGTCATTATTCAATGCCTCATACTTCAATCCATCTTTACTAAAAGCATAATGCAGTCCATCCAAACCATTACCCTTAAAGTAGCAGAAAATATAAACGGAATCTGATTGGGCGTAGGTGTTAGCGATAAGTAAAAGGCAAACAAGCGATAAAAGTATTCTTTTCATTGAATTAATATTTAAAAGTTAATCGTGGGCGAATATCACACAATGGTATTAATTTGAGGAATAAAATATGCTATGTACTCCCCCTAGTTGTTTAGAAATTGCCTCAACGACGGTAAGACTCAAAGAAGCACCGAGCGTTTATTTGAAGTGTACTTGGGTATATTTTAGTGATAAGAACAACGCTATTCACCAATTATACTATATAATCGGAGAGTATGTTCACCAATTATATAGTATATTTGGTGATTATGATAAAAAGGACACTAAAACCTCTTATAGGAGAAAAGTTTTTTAAAGGGAAAGCCATTATACTATTAGGCCCTAGGCAAGTAGGCAAAACAACATTGATAAATGAATTGCTAAAAGACAAAGAACATTTGTTTTTAGATGGAGACGACCCTACTGTAAGAGAGCTGCTAAACGGTGTAAACACAATTAAACTGAAGCAAATTATTGGAAAGAACACCATTGTTTTTATTGATGAGGCACAACGAATAAATGATATAGGCATTACCTTGAAGATTATTACCGACCAGTTTAAAGAGGTACAGCTATTTGTTAGTGGCTCTTCTGCTTTAGAAATAAATAACAAAACCCAAGAATCACTTACGGGTAGAAAATTTGAGTATAATTTATACCCAATTAGTTGGCAAGAGTTTGAAGAAAATGTAGGTTATGTGGCGGCATCGCAACAATTGGAAAATCGCTTGATATATGGCATGTATCCAGATGTAATTAATAATGTTGCTGATGAACATCAAATTTTGCAACAACTTACCACCAGCTATTTATATAAAGATGTCCTATCGCTTACGGGTATCAGAAAACCAGAGATATTAGAAAAACTATTACGGGCTTTGGCACTTCAACTAGGAAGTGAAGTATCTTATAATGAGCTTTCTAACTTGTTGGGGATCGATAAAAACACTGTTGTTAACTATATAGATATTCTAGAAAAATCCTATATTGTATTTCAACTAAAAAGCTTTTCCAGCAACCAAAGAAATGAGATAAAGAATAACAGAAAGATTTATTTTTATGATAATGGCATCCGAAATATGATTATTAATAACCTAAATCCTATCAGTTTACGAATGGACAAAGGGGCATTATGGGAGAACTTTTTAATTTCTGAAAGAATAAAAATTCATTCTTATCATCAACGATACACGAACTATTATTTCTGGCGTACCGTTCAAAAGCAAGAAATAGATTTTGTTGAGGAAAAGGACGGCAAGATTGAAGCGTATGAATTTAAATGGAAGAGTGGCGGCAGGAATAAGATACCAAAATTGTTTTTAGAAAAATATAATGCTACAGGAACAATTATAGACATTGAAAATTTCAGAGATTTTGTTCTGTACCCTCAATAAGTCTTTCAAGGGCAATCGCATATCAACAAAAAAGCCCCTTCCAATACGGAAAGGGCTCTACAACCTATCATTCAAAACTAACTAAAGTACTTTCACCGTAATATTAGCCTTTATTTTATCGTCAGTATTATATGCTTTTAGGAAAGTTTCTGTAGTTGGGTCTCCAAAAGCAGTTAATAAATGAGTAGAGGTACTATTTGGTAATATGGTTACAAATACAGTTCCCATAACCCCCAATTTGCTGGCACATAAAAACAGGTACAGCGTGGTGTTGCTGTTATTAATTATCTGCAATAGCTGTGTGAGCGGATTGGCAAATGTGCGTTTAAGAATTTTTTTGGTGGACAGTATTTTTATGATGAGGTTAAAAATCATTTGTAATTTGTTGCTCATATAAGCTTCATCAAAATATTTTTCACCAAGTGTAAGGTCATCCTGATATTCATCTGTTATCAATCCAAGATTTCCCTGCATCACATTGCACATGGCTTTGCGTGCTTTTTCGGTGGTTTTACTATCTGTTATGGTAGATTTTTTCGAAATGTCTTTTCCTCCAAACGCTGCCAACATAGTATCATAAAACGATTGTACAAGCACTTTTACGGTAGCCAAACTAGCATCCGTGCCGATGGTAGCCAATAAAGTAGCTACTGCATCTACCCTTTTTTGTTGGCTTCCTTTGTTAAACCCCGATTTTCCTTTAGGTAGCAGTGCCTTAAATTCTGGTGTACCTGCTTTATATACCACTTTTATTTTCGACTCCCAATCGTCTACATGTGCAGGCATACCTATCAGTATGGTATCCATGTTCAACACTTTACCACTCTGTTTACCCGTTTGGCTAGAGTGGGTGATGATGCTGGCATTGTAGGCATCGTACTTTGGCTTTGCCCTCAAATAGCAGGTGTTGGCAATAGGTACTGTTGCACTATCAGCAAACAGACTATCTACGTGTTGTTTAAACAGGTAGGCACAGGTAGTATAGCTGCCCCTTGTTACTAATTCGAAATGGTTTACAAACAACCCATACGCTTTCTGTGCCATGATCAATGCTTTAAAAAGTGAAAATTCTTTTTTACAGACTTATGAAACTAGGGAAATGTGGGGGCGGGTAATTAGGTCGTCCTTTATCTAGATAATTTTATTGGGTGAAAGTAGTTCTTTAAAAGCACAATGCTCACTATTCCGAACAATACCGAATAATAAATATTTTCTTAGCCATTAAAGCCTTTTATTTCACTGAGAGAATAAGCTGCTGGAGAATACAGTAATCCGTACATCTTGGAGCTTTCCCCATTAGATAATGCAGCAAGCGGTACGACTGAGCGCAATATCCTGTGGGGAATACACCAAGCGGTACGTCTGAGCGTATTATTTTGTGGGGAATGCAGCAAGCGATACGACTTGGCGTATTATTCTGTGGGAAAGACAGCAAGCGGCACGACTTGGAGCATTATCCTGTGGGTTATGGAGTAAGCGAAACTATTTAGTGTTATTACTAACCACATTAGTCTCATTTAATACTATTTGCTGTCAATTTGCTCAAGTTATGGTTGAATTGATAGGAGATAGTAGTGATATTTGTGGGAGACAGAGGGATTTGGGTGATTGAAGGGGATGCTTACTGCACTACTCGTTGTTGTTTGGTTTTCTTGACCAACAACTATAAATGCAGAAACTATATATTTGTAAAGGAAATTATTAATTAACAATTCTATTGATTGACGTTTGTGAAGAACACCAATATCGGCGAGTGGGGAACACCAACAAGGGAAGAAAGAAATAGGTAATTAAACGCCTATTCATTTGAAAATAATAGAAAATGAAAGAACTTCAAAAATTAATTGACAACTTTAATTCATTAAAAATTAAAGAAAGAAGTGGTTTAACATTCTTAGAAATTGCAAAATGTCCACACCTTGAAAATGTTTGGAGCAATATTTTAGCTTTTTACCTAAACCCTAATTGTGAACACAACCTTTTCGATTTAGTTTTAAAATCTCTATTTGAATCAGCAAACATCAAAATAGCAATAAATAACTTCAAAGACATTCGTGTTCGGACTGAATACTCTACTGGATTAAGTAATAGAATTGACATTGTTGTTATTTCAGACACCTTCATTTTAGGTATAGAAAATAAAGTTGGAGCAGAATTATATAATGACTTGGAAGATTACTCAAATACAATAGAAAGTTTGGCAAAACCATTGAGTCTTCCAACTTATAAAATTGTTTTATCAAAAAACAGAAACAATACATCTAATGGCTTTATTAACATAGTCTATTCAGAATTGATTAAGAATATTAAAAAAAATATAGGAGACTTTACTACTTATTCCGAAACAAAATATTTGATATTCCTAATTGATTTTTTAAAAAATATTGAAAATAACATAAACTCTCAAAGTATGGCAGACAACTTAGAAGTAATAAACTTCTTTCATAATAACATTGATAAAGTCAATAAATTATTAGAATATCATCGCAAGTTTACTGCAGATCTTGTTAAGAAACTAGATGCAATTCATTATTTTGTCAATAAAGAGGAAATTCTAACAGTACTTTCAAGTACAGGTAAAACTACTCAATTTGGTGGACCAGGTCGTTTCATATGGCAAGGCGAACAACTTATAAAATACAACATTGTAGTTAATGAAATTTCTTTGTTCTATCAAGTTCGAATTGCCGATTATAAACTTGTTGCACATTACTGGTTCTCATATGCTCACCATACATATTTATCTAAGGACTTAGAGGATAAGGGTATAAAAGAAACAACATTTGAATATGATGAAACTAATGAAAATATTGCATTAGAGATTACGAGGCAAATTGAGATTGTCATTTCAATTTTTGACGAGAAGACGAGTGACCATCCGAACCACTAACATTAGTGTTTAGTAAAGTGCTTGCTTGGACGGAAGTAATTCAGCAATGGTACTTTCTTTTAGCAGTAGTTTTCGGACTAAACACTATGGGACAATCGAGTAAGAATTAACAATTGTCACAGGCAGATGGATTAATTTAGTCAAGCCCCTTCCCAAACAATCATTCGTTGTGGGCAATTATAACCGACTGCGAATGTTACAGGACATGAACTTTGAAAAGTCCTCAATGATAAAATGCAAAAGTTTTAATTTGACCCAACGGGCAAGCCGAAAACCGAACTAATGAAAAGGTAGGCAACCAAAAAAAGAAAAAATGGCAGGTTTAGTTAAATGCGCATCTTGCAAAAGAGAAATTAGTCACACAACAAGAGTCTGTCCCTATTGCGGCGACTCTGATTACAAAAAAAGACAAGAAGATAAAGCTCTGAAAGACCTTTTTGAGTATATAGTCATAGCAATTATGACCGTAGTATGGTTTGGAAAAAAAAATATAGAAGTTATAAAAGTTGGGTTTTTAAATTATCGAATTTTAACTTTTGTCATTGTTGCCTTTTATATTTATTCATTCATTTATTTTTATTACAATACTGAAAGCTACATTACATTATCAATATATCTGTTCATATTGGGACAACTAGTCGTAATTGGTATTTCAGAAATCATAAAAAAAATAAAAAAATGAGTTCAAAAAATATTACATCTAGCAATTACTCGCTGCCGCAAGTCAAATCATGTTATCGCATGGACTCGCTGCTACCGCAAGTGTGCCTCTTGTGGCTTCGCTAAGATTGTTTGCAAATGTTTCGCAGCATCGTTTTTACCGTAACTATTTGATTGTAGCTTTCCCATCTAGCGCAGGTCTGTCCGAAAAATGGCAACTGGCTCAGTGTCTCTGACCTGTGCTTGCATGTTACTTATGTATAAATAATCATCTATTTGGAAAGATTAAATAAAGGTTTGGCACAGGACGGAGTCCATGCGCCAGAGCGTAGATATTAGCGAGTAGCAAACACTATGACGCGGACTTGCTGTTAGCTCAACTAGTCCACGTCAATGGCTAATATCTACTAGGGCTAGTGCATCGCCTGTGGCGTGTGCGTTCCCAGCTACCGCACGTCAAATCATGGTGCTGCACGGACTCGCTGCTACCGCAAGTGTGTCACTTGTGGCTTCGCTTGGATGGTTTGCAAATGTTTCGCAGCATCGTTTTTAATGTAACTATTTGATTGTAGCGTTTCCGCAAGTGAAAGACTTTCAAAGACTGATTGGTTACTAAATCTCATATAGGCTAAAAGAAACTTTCTTTTACAACCTTTTAATTACTAGATTTGTAAAACACAATCATTACAGATGCAAACGATAACAATAGATATAATAAACGAAAAGGCACTGGTACTTTTAAAAGACTTGGAGCTTTTGCAACTGATACGTTTGAGAAAAGAAAAAGACGAAACAACTTTACATACCCCATCATCTTTCGGAAAGTTTAAGGGCATTTTGTCTAAACAACCATTACAAGAAGTTGATAAACAACTTAATGAACTTCGCAACGGATGGGAATAAAGTACTTGTGGGATACAAACACTGCCATATATTATCTACAAAAGCAGTTGCCACCAAATGCAGAGAAATTTATAGATGATTTATTGGTTGAACATTACCCCGCAATTTCGGCAATAACAGAAATTGAATTGCTTTGCTGGAAACATGCAACAGAAAAAGATGAGGAAATGTTGCACTATTTCATCAACGACTGTGAAGTTATTGAACTTGAACAGGCTGTAAAGTATAAAACAGCAGAAATAAGAAAACAACATAGGGTAAAACTTCCTGATGCCATCATTGCTGCTTCTGCTTTGGTTTATGATTTAGTACTTATCAGTAGGAATATATCAGACTTTAGCAGTATAAAACATTTGCAATTGATAAATCCGTGGGATAAATAATATTTAATCGAACCAGTTTCTAATTGAAATTCCCCGCTACCCCATCTAGCGCAGGTCTATTCGAAAATCAGCAACTGGCGCATGGTCTCTGACCTGCGCCTGCATGTTACTTATGTATAAATAATCATCTATTTGGAAAGATTAAATAACGGTTAGGCACAGGACGGAGTCCATGCGCCAGAGCGTAGATATTAGCGAGTAGCAAACACTGTGACGCGGACTTGCTGTTAGCTCAGCTAGTCCACATCAATGGCTAATATCTACTAGGGCTAGTGCACGTGTTTCTCAGCTAGTCCACGTGTTTCACGTGTTCATTTGCTAAGGTCATGGCTGCCCACAGTCTACGAAAGCTGCTTGCCCCTCCCTGTTGTTTATTTTAAGTAAGAATTATCTAATAACTATAATAAGACAAGATACCTTTTATACATACCTTTGAAAAGATTAAAATAAGGCACATAAATGAACCTTCAATATAATTACGATAATACAGGCAAAGCAATTGGTGTTTTTATACCAATTGACGAATGGAATAAGCTAAAAACTAAATACAAAGAGCTGGAACAAGAAGAGCTTCCATTGTGGCAAGAAGATATTCTTAACAAGCGTTTGGAGTTACTGGCAAATAATCCTACCGAGGTTTGTAGTCTGGATCATTTTTTAAATGATATAGAAGCCTTTGCTAATGAAAACGTATAAGGTTGTAGTTTTAAACATAGCCAAAGAGGACGTAAAAGAAGCCTATAAATGGTATGAAATACAACTAAAGGGTTTGGGTAAAAGGCTTGTGGACGATATGAAAACTACATTGCTAGATATTGCAAATAATCCTACTTCATTTGCAATACGAAGACTCAACTTACGATTGGCTAACTTTAAGACATTTCCTTATGCAGCGCATTTCTTTATTAATAAGGAAGATAATACGGTATTTATTATTGCCATATTACATACAAAGAGACATCCTGACACTTCTTCTAATAGATAATCTCAGCTAGTCCACGCCAATCGCTAATATCTACAAGGGCTAGCGCACGTGTTTCCCCAGCTAGTCCACGTCAATCACAGCTAGTCCGCGTCAATCGCTACAATCTACAAGAGCTAGTGCATGCGTGCCGCCCAGCTACCGCACGTCAAATCAGGGTGCAGCACGGACTCGCTGCTACCGCAAGTGTGTCACTTGTGGCTTCGCTAAGGTACTTAATCATAAAATAAACACTTCCTTTGAATTACTAAAAATTGGTATTTTTGAATTAAATACAAGTGAAATGCGAAGAAATACATCGGTGTCCTTAGGCGACTATTTTGAGAATTATGTAAGCAGGAAAGTTTCTTCTGGAAAATATTCATCAGCTAGTGAAGTTATCAGAACTGCATTACGCTTATTGGAATCGGAAGAAGCTAAAACCCAAACCTTGATTGACGAGCTGAGAAGTGGTGAAAACAGTGGAATGGTGATAGACTTTGATAGAAGTGAAAACCTGAAAAAACTTCACAATAAACATTTGGGCTAATGCTCTATAAAATAAGTGAAAAAGCAAATGAAGATATTAACAGCATTTGGCTGTACACCTTCGAAAATTGGTCTAAAGAACAGGCAGATAGATACTATAATTTAATTCTTGATGAAATTGAATTTATTTCTTTAAATACAGACAGTGGAAAATCGATGGGGCATATACGGAAAGGATATTTTTCTACTAAAGTAAAGTCCCACATAATATTCTATAGAAAGAAAAACTACCACACAATTGAAATTATTAGAATCTTGCATCAAAGGATGGACATAGATTATAGACTGAATGAATAACTCAACTACCGCAAGTCAAATCAGGGTGCTGCACGGACTCGCTGCTACCAAGTGTGTCACTTGTTCATTCGCTAAGATTACTTGCCAACATTTTATAACATCATTTCTTTTGTTAGCTGTTTACAATTGCGAACCCTCACTAGATTATTTATGGTCTTGAAGATGGTATAAATAATTTGAGTGTAACATTTAAGTTACATTTGCCTAAATGAAAGTAAGAAAGGTTATTGCTTACAGAAAATACTTTGAAGATTTCTTACTCGAACAACCCACAAAAGTTCAAGATAAGATATTTAAGATAATTGAAGCAATAGAAACCTTGGAAAGAGTTCCTTCAAATTATTTAAAATCGCTGGTTGGTATAAAAGACTTATATGAGGTAAGGATACAATTGGGGTCTAATATATGGCGGGTATTTTGTTTTTTTGATGATGATAAACTTGTTATTCTATTGAATGGCTTTCAGAAAAAGACACAGAAAACGCCAAAGGATGAAATTAATAAAGCTGAAAAGCTGATGAAAGAATACTTTAACGAAAAAAATAGTAATAATGGAAACTAAAAGTTGGACTGAAATTAAAGATACTGTTTATGGTACTAAGGGAACAGCCAGACGTGATAATCTGGATAGGGATTTTGAAAGCTTTAAAATTGGATTGCAACTAAAGAAAGCTAGGGAAGAAAAAAAACTTACCCAAGCAGAACTTGCAAAAATGCTAGAAAAAAAGCGTGAATTCATTTCACGGATTGAGAACAATAATAGTAACCTTACCCTTAAAACACTATTTGAAATAGTAGAAAAAGGACTCGGAGGAAAGGTAAACATTCAGATTGAAATTGGGTAAAGACATTAGCAATAAATCTGTTCGTATATCCCAGCTAGTCCTCGTCAATCGCTAATATCTACAAGGGCTAGTGAGTGTTTCACGTGTTCATTCGCTAAGATTACTTGCCAAAATGTTATAACAACATTTCTTTTGTTAGCTATTCCCTAGCCACTGTAGATTGTAGCGAGTGACAAGCGGGGTATGATTCAATGGTTTCATAGTTTTAATAGATGTTGTGAAGAAAGGTATTAATGAGCATATATTTGTGGTGTATTTCTTCCTGTAAGTCATTTTTGGAAATACATTAAATTCTTTATTTGTTCAATAATATAAATTGCATAAAATGCAAAAGCTAGTTGTTTTATTTATAGTTTTTTTTAGTGTCATTAATATAACTAAAGCCCAGAATGCTTTTGATGAGCACGATAAACTTTTGAATGTTGGGATTGGAGTTAATTCCTATGAAGCAGGAGGAATACCTATTGGTGCTTCATTTGAAGCTGGGGTAGCAAAAAATATTAGTTTGGGAGGTGGTTTAGATTATCTAAACCATAGCTTTTATAATACCTCATATAGGTATTCAATATTTTATCTTGGTGGAAGATTATCGTACCACTTTAATAGATTGTTTGATTTGTCAACAAATAAGGCGGATTTTTATGGAGGTACTGCACTTGGTTATAGAAGTATTACGTTGTCAAATACGTATACTGGCCAAACAATAAGTAATAATTACACTAGTAGATTTATTCTTGGTTTGTATATAGGGGGAAAGTATTATTTTTATAAAAAGACGAGTATCTTCCTTGAACTTGGTACGGGCGGTGTTACCAATGCGCGTATCGGCTTAGGGTTTAAATTATAGAAGAACAATAATAAAATTAAAAAATAGACTGCCTCAAATTTCCACTAGTACGAGTGTTCAGCGAAGCTGGTCACTTGTGCTTAATAGTCAAACCAGTTTGCAACTGGAATTCGCTTATATTAAATACCATCCACACATAAATGATTGAATAGACCTCTTCGGAAACCCATTCTCTCTCTTTTTCAGTTACCTCAGTGGCAAAGAAATTCTACATAATTGTATAAAATGATTGCCACAGAAGGCACAGAAAAAACAGAGAAATCAAATAGAAGACTCTCTTTTTTATCACAGAGCAATTGTCGAAGATATCTATTTAGGGGGGGGTAACTTTAAACCGCACGTAATGCGTCTCTACTTCACCCCATACTCTATAAAATTGCAAAGCAGCTTTCTTGCCACTTCGGCAGAAGATTCTTTGGAAGCCAGATTGCCACAAACATCCAATGTATTGAAGATGATTTTGCCTTTACCACAAGGTATAATGCCCACTGCCGTACCGAGCTTCATGGGGTAAGCATGATAAGCGCCCGCCACACATTCTTCGCCTTCCACTTCCAAAGCAAAACGCTCTCCGCCATTCCTTACCACTGCCTGATAAGGCCAGTTCATTCCATCATTGGTAGGCAAATCCTTAAATAATGGATGTTGTTTTACGAAGAAAACACCGCCTAGCCACGCAGTACCAATCTCGAACTTACCCGTACAACTGGCTTTGGTGTTTTTACTGATTAAGTCCATCCAAGTATCTGCATTTTCTGCAAGAATAAGTGTTGTTCCCTCATTTGCTACTCTATCCAACAACTTTTGAGGGTCGGCCCCATTGGTTTCTGGCACAGCCCAAAGTAGCTTACACTTGCCATCTGAGTTTTTAACCTGATTCATGGCAATGGATACTGTTACTGCTTTTCCTTTGGTTAGTTTGATTAATTGTTTGTCGTGCCCACCGCCATTTTTGGCAATTGAGATGAGGGTATCACCATTCACCAACAAGCTTGCCCTTCCGCTAGCTTGCAACTCCAAATAATAATCACCATCTACGGGAGGAATCACTTTTGTTTCCCAACGGGCATTATACTTTTCGGTTGTTGTAACCGAAGCATCGGGATTTGCACCCATTGGCACATTAAAGTTGATGTCCTTATCTGTTCTGGTAGTTATCTTTTCTTTAAAACCATCATCCTTATAAAACGTAACGTTTGCGCCTGTTTTGCTATCAGAAGTAAGATATTTTTCTGTAGGTATAAGCGATAAATTGCCACCAGATGGTGGACGGGATACCACCACCCAATCGAGGTGTTTGGCATCGTTGGTATAATCTGTTACTGACAACTTCTTTTCTCCCGTCAAGAAATTCTTTATTACACCATTGTGTTCCCATACAGCCCCATCGCCTTTTAATGTTGAGGAACGCCAATCAACCGTCAGAAAATCTTCCTTACCAACAGCCTTTTGCTTTCCTGCATTATCCAACAATGAAACAGCAATATGGTACATACCACCGATTGAGGCACTTGGAATTTCGATGCCCTCCGCAATCAATTGCCCATAAACATCGCCACCCGCAATGGTTACGTTTGCCTCCTTTGTAAACACTTCTTTACCGTCAGGATCAATAACTTTTATGAGTAGTTTATGAACGCCAGTTAGGTTCTTTTCGTTGATGATATAGAAATCCGTAACTACCTTACTGTTTACTTCAATAATTTGTTTATGCACTTTTATGGCAACATACAACGGCTGATTGTACCAAGCAATACGACTGGCATCGCCCTTTATATTGCGAAACTCATCAACAACACCAGAATGGTTTTCTATAATCTGCGACTCCCAACCGTTGATGGCGTATCCATCGGTATTATTATCGAGACGGATGGTTTCTATTTTACGCCCCTGATGTTCTATGGAAACATTACCCATTGCCACCGTAAAAGCATCTACCGTAGGGAAAGCTGAACGAAGGTTTTTGCGGGTTAGGAAATTATCGAAAGATTGATACCAATCGAGGTACATAGCCCCATCCCAACCTTTATTGGGTGAAGCTTCTAGCGTGGCTTTTATCTTTTCCAATCGTGGCGGAGTAGATATAGCACCTTCCTCTCCCCAATAAACAATATCTTTCTTATTGCCAGAATAATTATAATAGTCGGTAGGACTTTTATATAAATCTTGATTCCAAACTGCAGGGCCACCAGCATGATGGAAATCGTACCAGCCATGCCAATACACTGTTGTATCGTTCGGACGCAAATGCACACGAGCCTGTTCATTATCTTCAGTACGGCACCATGCAGAAGTGTGGGTAAAGGTTCGGGTTGGGTCTAATTGGTGGGCATCCAACATATCGCTGATATGTTCTTCCATCAGCTTATCATTAACCGGTCCCATTTCATTTATCAAATTAAACATGATTAATGCAGGATGGCTACGGTCGCGCTTTACCATGCGCATAACCTTTACGTGCATCAAGGTATGTGCAAAAGGATTATCGAGATTCTGACCGCTACGGTAATTGCCGGGTTCTTCATAATACAACAGTCCTAGTTCATCTGCTTTTTCTAAAACAATTGGCGAACCGATGCAACGGTGGAAACTAAGCATGTTTTGTCCCATTTCTTTAGCTGCGCGAATCTGTTTTTCTGCTTGTTCTTCCGTAGGATAAATTCCATTGATACCCCAAAAGCCCCAACTGATAGCCGTCCGCAATACAATTCGTTTTCCATTTAGGCGAAACATGGCATTAGTACCTTGACCAGTAGGCACAAACCATCTAAAACCAAATGTCTTATCTTGCTCATCGATTGATTTATTTGCTTCAACAATAGAAACCTTACATATATATAGATTCGGGTTTTCTGTGTCCCATTGCTTAGCATTTGGGGCAGTGATATTAGCGGCAATTTGGTTAGACCCAATCTTCAACTTAACCCCTTTAATAAGCTTACTGGCAACTTCGATAGCAGGGTTTTTCTTATCAACCAATCTAATCAAAACATCTCCAATAGTTTCTTTTGCAGTACTGTTTACAATAGTTATCTGTGGATGAATTTCTGTAATGGCAGACGTATTCTGCACATAAATATCATCTACATAAATGGGACTACAAGACACAAGTTTTACCCTACCCGTTATTCCGCCAAAAGCATGACTACCCGGCACCTTATATTTACCCCAAGTAACCATATCGCCATCACGCCAATCGTAATTGCCACCCGGATCAGTAATGCGAACTGCCAATTGAACCGTTTCGCCCGGCTTTGCAAAAGCAGTAATATCAACCTCAAAAGGGGTATTACCTGTTAAATCATATCCTGCCAGTTTTTGATTGATAAAAACCTCAGAGCGATAACGTGCAGCTTCAAAACGAAGCAACAGCCTATTAGAAGAAGGTGTATTAGGAATTTGCACCTTACGATACCACCAACTAACTCCCTTTAAATCTCCTTCTGGCCCAGACTTCTCTTGAAAGTATTCTTCCAATGTTCCGGGTACACTCACATCCTTTGCATCTGGCGCATTAAAAGAACTCCAACCACCAGTAGGTATGTAGGTCTTTATTTTGGCAATATCGGTATTAGGCAAGTACAATTCTTCGTCTTTCCAAGTAGCATTCTTATCATACCAAAGCTTCCAACCCTTTCCAGACAGATTGGTTTCAACCTTGTTTTGAGCTTTTACGGCTATCACGAATAAGAGACACAAAACGATTAGGGTGTTCATTATATTCTTCATAAAAATTCTATTTGTGTTATAATATTAAAAACTCATCCCTTTTTTGTCGCATTTAAGGTCTTGGATATGGAAAAAGACACCTCTGTATAAGGCTTATTACTCCTTATTTTCCCTTTTTAGGCAATGGATTCCATCCTGCCAACACCCTTTCCTCTGTATAATCCTTTGCTTCATTGGCAGTTAAGGCACGAAGTCCCGGCCATTTTGAACGCTGACTCATATCTGCCCCTTTGCCCGTATTGTTATACTCGTACAAATGAAGCTTATCTGTACTATCGGCATACGTCATGCGCCAAGTGGTAGGCCATCCTTTTGGATCAATTTGTTCACACATGTCCGAATTTATGAAAGTAACTTTTGGGTACGCATGCCACGGACGACCAAGGGCAATCAGCCTGCCATCATCTCCATTGCGAGGACTATTGGCTGAATAAGTGAGTTTGCAATTATTAAATACAAAACCATAAGCTTGCGTTTCGGGTGTAGATGGCGCAGTAATCCACCCACCACCAAAGCTGCGAATCTCGCAAGAAGCAAAGAAACCGATGCCTGCACCATAGATATAATCGGTTCTGCCAAGCACCAAACAATTCTTAAAATAGTTGCGTTTGCCTTCATTTCCCATCAGGATTGTATCCTGATAACTTAGGATATTACAATTTAAAAACACCGTTCTATCGCCACGGAGCGTTAGAGTCAATGCCTGTCCAACCGGCCCAGCCGTATTTGAAAGGGTTAGATTCTCGGCTGTAAAATCATCTGCCAATACAGTTAGTGTGGCAGAAGTGCGGATAAGATCTTTGTTATCCTTCCATAAAGCCACCGCCTCAGCAGGGCATTTATTGCCAGACTCGGGATTTTTACAATCGTATATATGATAGCTGACAATGGTCTTTTCTCTGTCTTCGCCCAGCAATCTAAGATTGGTTTTTGTAGCAGGAACAATCAACTTTTCTGTATTGTATGTTCCATTTTTGATAAGAATGGTTGTTTGTTTTGAGCTATTATCTGGCACTGCATTGATGGCATCTTGAATAGATTTGTATTGACCACTTCCATCGAGGGCAACAATAATATCAGGCTTGGTTGGATTGGGCGTTGCAGTTGCTTTCAATCCTGTGATAAGCGTAATAATAGTTGCAATAACTATGATTTTGTTGAGTAATTGTTTCATGCCTTGTTAATGATTAATGTTTAAAGATTAGTGATTAATATCTATCACTAATGGATGTTCGAAATATAGTTTAATGGGTTTGCTTATTCCCGAAGGAAAAAGATTTGCCTCTTTTGTAATGATTGGAATTGGGTCACCCTTTTTAATCATGGGTGAGGTTGTCCATAAATCTTTCTCGCCACGCGATTTTACTTTGTCGCCAATCAACCTGTTACGCCAAGGATTTGTAACCTTAATGGTAAAGTCATTATCACCAGCCTTAATAAAAGAGGTAATATCCATTTTATATGTCGGATCCCAAATGATGCCTACTTGCTTACCATTTATTTCGATGTTGGCAGTAGCCCCAAATTGTTCTAATTGCAGATAGATTGGTTGATTGGGGGCTTTGTATTTTGAAGGGATATAGACCTTCATTTTATAAGTGGCTTCTCCAGAATAATATTTAACCAACGAATCTGATGATTCTGTAAATGACAAAAACTTGTCGATAGGTTTTGTGCCAATTGCTAGTTCATTCTCAAAAGTGATGATTCCTTTTGCATCGGCAAGAACTATTGCTTCTGCTGGAGCAATGTTTATTTTACTTTCCTTTCCTGTGATTGAGTTTAGGATAAACTTACCTCCCAAACTACTTTGAGCCACAATCTTATTATCCGAATTATAGTAAAATAATGGAAGGGTTTCCATCTTATCTTTTCCATCAATAGGAAATAATTGAACTCCCTCTATTGATTTCATGGAAATGAAATAAGGCTTGGATGCTTCAATGGTAAACACCACAAACAACGATTGCTTTGCCCGAAGTGTTAATGGGATTTTGGTATATTTTTCTGTTTGATTATACAAAGCCAAAGGATAAGTCTTTCCATCCATCGGATCCCAGATAGTAGGAACTTTTCCATTGACACGGAAGTTGGCTTCGAAACTGATGGAACTGGTGTCATTTGTATTTACCAAATAATAAACATCACCGTTTGCCAACTTTTTATGAATATGTAGCAAGGCATCTGGCTTTACACCCTTTGCCTCAAAATCGGGAGCGTACGTTTTCTTGATCTCGTCCAATGACCAAACTACTTTTCCTTTCCCATAACTATTGGATGTAACTTGTTTGTCGGAACTTGTACCCCAAACCTTATCGGTCATAGCTTTCAGCTCAGCATTGTTTACATCCAACTCTTTAAGTGATAAAGTAGCTGTTGGTTTAGGTGCAAAAACTGTTGCCCCTGCTTTAACTAAAGCTTCTATCTTCTTAACCGTTGCAAGGTTTAGTTCTTTATCCCTAACAACCAAAAACTGAAATGGGTATTTGTTATCGAGCAAAATCTCTCCATCTTTCACGGATGTTCTATCTAACAAAACTTCCGAATTACAGTAATTGAACTTTGTATTCTTGGGTAAAATCTTATCCAAATCCTTTTCGTTTAATTCAAGGGATGGCAACTTATCTCCTAAATAAATCAATGCATCAGACATTCTAAAACCTTGTTGAAGCAAGAACTGCACACGGGCTTGTTCATCGAAAAAGCTTTTTCCATAAGCGTACCAAGGGTTGTGTCTATTGAAGGATTGTCCATAAACACCCAACGTTAATCCAGGCTTCTTTTCTGTTGGTTGATGAACATTACTATGCAATATCATATTGTTTACGCCATTGGTAAAAGCCGCATCGCCATACAATTTCAAGTCAATTGGCGCATCACTATAAATCGCCATACCAGTATAAGCCTCCGACCCAACGATTGGTTTATTATACAACAAGGCACTATGTTCTGGAGCAACGTATTTTAATTTATCCTTCGGAACATAATTGATTGGCCAATTGCGGGCTTCGATGTTTGCCCAAAACTCCGTCATGGGCATATCGCAGTATTTATAAGTTTTAAGAATATCAATTGGTGGCGCAAGTCCATCGCCATAAATTCCTTCCGAATGCAGTTCCATCCCTTGCCTGTGACACAAATCTGCCAGATGTTTAAAATAGTAATCTACAATCAGGTCGCTGATAGTTTGCCGATAATCATGCAAGAAAGCTTCCGAAACCTTGGTGCTCTGTACCACTTCCCCACACAACACAGGGATATAAGGAATCAGACTATATCCTCTGCGCTTCTCAAATTCCTTAGCAAAGTTCGCCGTCCAGTTTTGTTGCCCACACTCCCAACTGTCCACCAATATATAAGAAAAAGTATTCCCTTTATAAGCACCTGCCAAGTCAATCAGCTTTTGTGGATAGTTCTGAAAGTGAATATTCAGCGCAGTTGTATCCATTTTATCACACTCCAAACCAGTTCCTTGTGGAGAAGCAGGATGATTGGTTTGCCCTGTTGTGGTATATCCAAAACGTAAGATTGTCCAATCCCCTTTTGGAGCTTTCCAGTTCAGGTTGCCATCCTTATCCATTTTATTGGTAAGGTCAATTACATCCGAAGTATTTGCAATAAAGGCATTACTAGCAGGTTCTTTATCGGCGGCTTGGTAATTATCCAAGTTTCTAACCCTTGATGAAACCGTTTTATTAATTATTTGCGAGATGCCTTCCTCATAAGAATTGCTTTCTCCCTTTTGCAACAAAGCAACTTCTCCAACCTTAGTATCGTCATTTACTGTTAATCGGAAAGCAGTTGCCGTTGTTTTAGCAAAGGGAAGTTTAACCAATTCATTCTGTTTATCAACCACCACATCTGCCACTTTGGAAAAAGTAATATTATCATTAGACGATTCTATGGTAACACCTAGTGGCAATTTAATACTTGCTTTTAAGTCGAAAAAAACAATATCCAACTCGCTGGTTGTAAACGGCTCATTAAACTGAAGCCTTATCTGTTGATTCTTTTTTAAGGTAATATTACTGATAGGGCTTCCATCTGTGAGGCTTTCTGTAGTTGTTTTTCCATTGTAAGTTACTGTTGGATTTGCCATTACAAAAGAGTTGGGTTTTGAGGAAGGATAGGCAATAACGTAAGCATCCTTGTAATAATCTTGCGTTCCTATTGGCTGATTTAGTTTAATCGGCTGATCATTTCCTCCTTCTAAGTATGTTTTCCTCCATATAAATTGCTTCATGGAGTTTTCTGGGTTAATCCACGGCCCACCGCTTTCGCTCCATCCGTCGCAATTGGCAGCACCAATGTTTATGCCCAATCTATTTGCCTCTTTAAGCGCATATTTAAACATTTCATACCACTGTGGCGAACCAAAATCAACAGTAGGACAATCTGCATTTCCTAAATCTTTATAGTAAACATTTAGGATGGTGGCACAACGGATGTCCTGTTTCTTCATCGCCTCCAAGTCTTTCGTAATCCCTTCCTTGGTTATAAATCCAGACATCCAATGCCACCAAGTTGTTATTTGATTCTTTGTAGGCGGATTTTTAAAGTCGGCAACGTTCAAAGTGCTTTTCTGTGCTTGAAGGACACTTGAATAAGCAATTAAGGAACCGAACAATAGCAATCGAACTAATTTATTTACCATGTTGAATGATGATTAAATGATTTGAACACTAAGTAAGGCTTCGCTCAAAGCGAAGCCTTACTTTAAGAAGTGGTTGATTATTAAATAACACTATCTTACTATCATTAGGCTATTCACTGACAAGAGTATTCGTAATATGGTTTCAAAAATATCAATCCTTCTTTAGTAACCATTCTGCACTATCCTGCAAACTTGTTTGCGGTGGGGGTATGGTATATTGTTTTGCACTTTAATACTATCAGAGATTCATCTAAATTAATTGAGTGGTGTACATCTATTGATTAATTATTACTGACACCAGAGGTAGAAGAGATTGTTTGCACATGCAGCTTACAGTATTTAAGGCTTTTATTAGTTATGTGGGAAATACATTCATCAGATTTTACTAGGATTGGCGATTGGATAGACAATGAAATTGAGAAAGTTTATTTCTTTATACACTTACAAAATGAACCAAACTTCTCTGAAATGTCAGGCTACATGATTGATAAATTGAACAATGTATGTGGACTAAACATTAGAAGGCCAGAGACTCAGAAAAAAGAAACTTTCTATGTTTCAACTCATTTTTTAAATCAAGCCACAACAATTTTATACAACCTCTTTCAATTCACTCCATCTAGTTGTGTATCGAGGACTATGAAAGTTCTTTTGCATTTTCCAATTTCTAACAGTTCCCGTAGTGGCAAATTTTAATACGTCATCACGCATAGAAAAATTTACATTGTCAATCATATTCATCAATAAGCGTTGACAATTGGTGCTTGGAGCAACAAATAAATTACCCTGAATAGAACTATCAGCAACTATACCACCGAGTATTACTCCCCCCTTTTTGTAGATTCTCCCATTTTCAAATAATTTATCTACTAAAAGCATTGCTGGTTTTATAAGTTCATTTGTTAAAGAAGTAGCTTTTGGCAACGTAAAATAGCTTCCAATGCTCGGACCATGCCTAAACCGACCATTATTATTAGGTTCTTTAGGAATCACAAATACACTAATTGTTTTAGCAGCCCCATGTTGCCGTCTTAGCTTTTCCGCCGCTCTTGACGTATAGGTTGCTATTGCTTCTTTAATACTTTTAATATCCGAAACTGGGCTTCCAAACATTCTTGTTGTGGCTATCATTTTCTTTTCTATCAATGGCTTTTGTAGGGTTTTACTCTTTTCTCCCTTCAATTCTCTCAATAAGCGTTCGCCCACAACACCGCCTAGATTTTTCATTGCCCAAAACAAATCTTTCTTACTTAAATCATAGGCTGTAAGAATATTTTTTTCCTTTAGTTTGTTTGCATATTGACCACCAATTCCCCAAATGGCATCCACTTTTGTTTTTTTCAGTGCTTCTTCTATTTTAAGAGGAGTATCTAGTACAAGTATGCAATTGGTTGCAAATTTATTTTTTTTGGCAAGTCTATTAGCCACTTTGCTTAACACTTTTGTGGGTGCCACACCGATAGATACTTTTATACCTGTCCATAATTCTACCGTTTGTTTCATGTTGAGGGCGGTGCTTTGCAATAGATGTTTAGGTATTTTATCGAGGTTAATAAAACATTCATCTACAGAATAAACTTCTACATTTTTTTCGCCCATCAGCATCCTTAATGTTTCCATCACACGCCAACTCATATTTCCGTACAAATTATAATTGCTAGAAAAAGTGGTTACACCATTATCCTCAATGAGTTTTTTTTCCATAAAATAAGGGCCAGCCATGCCAACGCCCATTGTTTTAGCTTCATCATTTCGGGCAATAATGCACCCATCATTATTACTTAAAACAACGATAGGTTTATATTCTAGGTCTGGGCGAAACACTTTTTCGCATGAGCAATAAAAACTGTTACAATCCACAATAGCTATCATAAGTTATTTTTTTGGATTGTTAAAAGCAATTAATGCTGCATCAATAATATGAATTACACAGGTAACAACTCCCCACACTTTTAGCGGTACATTTTTGTCTAATATTATATCTGCAAAACGTTTATTGGCAGGTTCCAGCCAACTGTTGTTTTGCGTTTGTTTATAGCGTCGCACCATCAATGTTCCATTAATTGCTGCTACAATAATTTTTTCCGTAGCAATAGTTATGCTCCTATCCACAATGAGTACGTCGCCAGCATAAATTCCCACATCCAGCATTGCTTCACTGTTCATCCTAAAAAAATAGGTAGCCGGTTTGTTCATAATCAGTTGTTCATTTAGGTCTATTCCTCTTTCGGCATAGTCGTCTGCGGCTGCTCCAAAGCCAGTTGCATTGGCCGTGTTAATATCATTTTGATTAAATTCCTTCGTTCCATTATAAGCCGTAGGAGAAAAAAATTCTGAAGACATAATTTTTATTTTTTATTTTGCTAAATTATGTAGTATTTTTATGCTAAAATTATTTAGAACAATATTTATTTTTATGGACACATTCGCACAACCTAAAAGCAGGATTTTTTCTTATCAATGTAATAATTTGTTTGAATATCTACTAGTGGCAACTTCAAATGAGGAAATTAACGAACAGGTGCAAGCAGAAAAGAATAGTTTTTTTGATACTTATGGAGCAATTGTTTCTGTAAAAACTAAACCATACATCACAGTAACTAAATTTTTAGCGAAGGAGGCTATGGAAGAAACTATTATCCGATGGATGAATCGTGCTATTGGCACTCAACCACGCTTTTCTGTTTTGCTAAATAATTATGGAGGGTTTCCGCCGCACACCATTTATATGAAGGTGCAGCAACAACAACCCTTTAAGCAACTGTTTGATGCACTCCAATCTGTTAATCATTACGTGCAAAGCAATGATTGTCCGCCAATGCAGTTGGTTACAAAACCGCACCTCGCTATCGCCAAACAATTATCTCTTCCTGTTTTTAATGTGGCAATACAGGATTATGCAAAAAAATCGTTTAGTGCATCATTCGATATAGGCGAATTGGTTTTATTGCGCAGACAACACGAGTTTGATGATTGTAAACAACTAACAAGGTTTCAATTATCAACATCATAATAGGGCTTATTAAAAAATGAATAAAGTCAATACTTTTCCTTAGTGCAAAAAAATTTTTTCAATTATTACAGATAATATAACAGACCACTCTAAAAAAAGGTCTGTTTAAAAATGATTTCGGGATGGTTAATTTACTCTTCGGGTAGGTTAATATTCTCTTCGGGATAGTTAATTTGGAATCCGGGATAGTTAATTTTCATTTGGGGAAGGTTAATTTACTCTTCGGGTAGGTTAATAATCTTCCGGGGTAAGTTAATATTCTCTTCGGGACTGTTAATTTGGAATCCGGGATACTCTTTAATTTGGAATTAAAGTTATTTCTAAGAACTAAAGACGTTAATTGATGTGAAAAATTGAAACTAAAATGAAAAATGAAAGCTTAGATAAAAATGAGCTACGTATTTAATAAAGCGGAAACTCAACATTAATATAAAATTTATGAACGAATCAATCAACGAATACCTATTGGTTATACAGCCAAATGAAGATTTGACGGATAAGATTATGGAAATTAAAAAAACATTTTCGGAAACGTATCAATGTCCGCAGGCAATGCATTTAAAACCTCAAATAACCCTCGTAAAGTTTAGCCAATACGAGTTAGCAGAACGACGTTTTGTAAATAGGTTGCGAAATATTGCTATGGCAAATCAATCTTTCAGCATTATGTTAGACGATTTTGGTAGCCTTCCATCACACACTATTTATTTGAAAGTACAGACAACTAATAGAATAATGGAATTGATAAAAGAACTAAAGCAAGTGAATGCCTACATTAAGCCCAATGCGCAAACAAAGCCACATTTTATTACTGAGCCAATGGTGTCTATTGCCCACAAATTATTGCCTTGGCAATATGAAAAAGGATGGCTAGAATATAGTAACACACACTTTAATGCATCGTTTATGGCAAGTGAATTATTGCTGCTTAAAAGAAATGAAGATACCAAAGGGTATCGGGTGGAGGAAAGATTTCCATTACTCAATCAGGTAAAAAAGCTAGAACAGGCAAGCTTGTTTGAGTTTTAGGGTATGAGTATTAAGTAATAAAATAAGTATTAAAATTAGTTTTATGGATTATAGTGAAAACTATCTAAAAGGAAGGGGCGCGCAGATAAATACACGCAATAGATTCTTGAAACATGAACGGGTTAAGGATCAGTTAGAATCGATAGATGATTGGACAGAAACTAACCCGAAAACCATTTATATGGAAGACTTTGCGAAGACCATTGTGAACAAAGTGGATAGCCCAGATGTGGGCATGATGTATAGCATGAACCCATATCAAGGTTGCGAACATGGCTGCATTTACTGTTATGCCCGCAATAGTTTTGAATATTGGGGTTGGAGTGCTGGAATAGATTTTGAAACGAAGATTATCGTTAAAAAGAATGCACCAGAACTTCTTCGCAAGTTTTTGATGCACCCAAAATGGGAATGTGTACCCATATCGCTAAGTGGAAATACCGACTGTTATCAACCTGCGGAAAGGAAGTTTAAAATAACCAGACAAATGCTTGAAGTGTGTAATCAGTTTAACCAACCAGTAGGTATCATCACCAAAAATGCGGGCATATTGCGAGATAAAGATTTATTACAGGAAATGGCTAAAAAGAAACTAGTCAGCGTATTGGTAAGCATTACTTCGTTTGATGAAAACCTAAGGCAAGCAATGGAACCACGCACCACCACAGCAAAACAACGATTGAGAATAATTGAAGAACTTGGAAAAGAAGGCGTGCGGATGGGTGTAATGCTTGGGCCAATGATTCCAGGACTGAACGAACAGGAGATGCAACGAATAATGAAAGCGGCAAGCGAAATGGGTGCAACCTTTAGTGCTTATACTTTTATTAGATTGAATGGGGCTATAAAGCTCCTTTTTCATGATTGGATTTATAAAAACTACCCCGATAGGGCTGATAAAGTTTGGCATTTGATAGAGAATGCCCATAATGGAAAAGTAAATGATAGTCGTTTTGGTTTGCGTATGCGTGGCGAAGGCTCCATTGCCGATTTGGTGCGGCAGCAGTTTAGAAAGTACAATAAAATTTATGGTTTGAATGATGAACGTTGGGAATTGGACACGACCCAATTTAGACGACCTGGAGAACAAGGAAGGTTGTTTTAAAAAAAATCTAAAATACTTTTATAATGAGCCTCTTTTAATAATCCGGAAAGGATTTTTAACCAGTTCATTTCTGTTATTAAGAATAAGCTCGGCAGCAGTTTCTCCCATCTTTTCAAAGTCAGTACTGATAACGGTGATGTCTAGTAAATCTTTTAAATCGGTTTCATTAAAAGAGATAATCCCGATGTCTTTACCCAAAACAAAATCCGTTTTTCTAATCATTTTAATAAGGGTAACCAAATCATCATCGGCAATAACAATATAAACAGAATTTTTAGTTAGTGTGATATTAGCTGCATTATACACCACCGAAACTTCATGGTTTTGTTCTTTACCATACAATTCCACGCTTTGAATAATTTCTGGCGGATGATTTCTATATTCTGGGAATAAGAGTATGATAGACTTATATTTTTCCATCAAGGATTTAGCCTCGCAAAGTGCCGCTTGAGTATCTGATTTGAAATCTTGAAACACCGCTTTTTTAGCAGGAAATTCAGGAAGAAATTTATCTAATATTAGCAATTCATTTTCAGGAATACGTCTAAATGTTTCAAGATAACTTTCCTTATCAGCGTCAGGTTCAAAATGAGGCATGATGACAAAATAGTTGTATTTGCGTAGGTTTTGGTTGATAATATCTTTTAATAAGAATGGATTGTAATGATGTATTTGTAAATCGACAGTTGCCTTATCACCCATTGTTTGTAGAAAACTATAGTAGGTAATCCTTTTAAAAGAGCTGATTTTGTTGAATATAAAAAGGATACGAAGTTTATCATGCCTTTTTCCAATCACAAAATAGCCTTTGCCAGGAACTGAATTTATGTAACCTCTTTTTCTCAAAACCCCATAAGCTTTTTCCACGGTGTCTCTAGACACTTTGTAAAACTTATTGAATGCATTAATTGAAGGAAGTGGAGCATCATTTTCTAATGAGCCATTATCTATTTTTGAAATGATGATTTCAGCAATTTGAACGAATAAGGGTGTTTTGTTTTTTGGGTCGAGCGAAATATTTCCTAGCATGTTTCTTAATGTTTGTGTGTAAGTACGCAAAATTTTGCAATAACGACGCTAGCAAATTAATAACTAAAACAATGCTTCCATATTTTTTCTGATTAATTTTCTAGCTTTTTAACCATTTTGATATTATTTTATGCTTTATTTAAACTTTGAAAGTGTAAAACAAACATTTATGTAATTTTTAATCTTCAAATCAGGAGTTTTATTAATTGCAGATAGTGATGGGAAATAATGTTTTCAATCACTATAATTTCTTTTAAAGTTAATTTTTAGAGAACATTATTCGTTACTACTCAGAAATATTTCTACCAAACAAAGGTTTAACCAAGAACACAAGGATTATGGGGTATTATTTGTTTAGAATTACCAAGATGGACTCTAAAACGTAGTTTACTAAGTTTTTTCTTTGTGTTAACAGTAAACCATCTAAGTAGTCAAAAAAATAATTTTTTACGCCTAGAAAAGTTAAATCCTGTTAAAATAAAATTCTTTCTAAATTGAAAGCGTTCTCGAAATAGAGGCTATTAAACTTCTCAATACAGCTATCATCTAGGGTAGAAAATTAGTTATAATATCGCA
>CANFLL010000004.1 GCA_947447825.1 Chitinophagaceae bacterium
AAACTCTCCATTGTAAATGAGTTGTTGACCTGACTGTTAATCTCAATAATTAACGGTCTATCTAATTTGTATTTTTTACGCTTTACCTTGTATGATTATCGCTAATCACACCCTGTTGTTTCCTAACTTTCAAAGATCTTTATAACCACTTTTTCAGTTGCTATCCGATTATTTCGGAGTGCAAATGTAGGGGTTTATTTTCAATTCAAACAAAAAAAATTTTATTTCTTTTCCCTGAACCTTTTTGACCACTTTTTAGCAACTAGATCTCATCTCATCAAGTACTCAATTTCCTCAACTCAACCGCCTAATCACAACTAAAAGAACTTCCCATTTTTTGTTGGGGGTGCAAATATAGAACCCTTTACATTAACAGACAAATTTAATTCTAAATTTCATTCATATTTCTTAAAATATAATTCATTTTATACCTAATTCAAGGCGTTTGGTGCCTTTTAACGCTTGAAATTCCTACCCTGACAATAAAATGGCTTTCTGAAACCTCTCTTCAAGCTATATATTGTATCTACCATTTTGGTATTACTATCATAGTATTACGATAAATGACCTTGATTAATCTGAAAAAGAGAAAAAGAAAACAGGCACTGGCTTTTATTGGAGGAGTATCTTCTAAAAACTATAGAATGATACTTGATTCATGCAGAAAAGCTACAGTGAAATTTCAGCATTTAGTTGCTTTAACTGCATTACTAAATATATAGGTATAAGAATAGGGTGGTTTATGGAGAAGTAAAGGGTTTCAACACATAGATTGCATAGGAATATAGAAAACATAGGCTTGGTGCGGGAGAGGGTTAAGAAAAAGAACACATAGAAAATGCTACTGCGTAGCATTGACCAACATTATTCGTAATAAGTTGGATAGAAGATGTAAAGAATCGGGTGGTTTATTGGACTCTGAAGAAAGGAATGCTTGTTTGAGGACTGGAAGTATTGGAATTTATCGTAAAAAATAGGGATTAAACAATTAGGGACCGCCTAATTTGATTAAGCAGTCCCTTGATTAATTCTGTGTTTCTATATACATATATATAGTAGTATAGAATTCACTGCATTTAGCTATATAACCTGTAACAGTATGATTGAAACTTCGTGGGTATCGCCGAGGCTGAATGTAGTTGGGATTGTTTGAGTGACATATCCTGGGCAAGAGTAGGTGACAATGTAGGTGCCTGGGATGAATTTTTCTAATTCGGCAATGCCTAAAAGATTTGTGGTGGCGGATTTTATTAAGCCATTGATGTCTATTTCTATTAAAACGCCTAGTAGTGGCTCATTGGCAGCATTGACGATATTGGCTAAAAGAGCGGTATGCTTAGTTAATCCCCTGAGTTTTTTTGCCGAATCGAAATTGCTTATTACAGAAAGCTTTGCTGAGACACCCGATTTGAATCGTCCAAAAATTGATTTTTCTAACAAAAGAATCGTTGAATCTACTAATTTGAAGGCTGCATCTATTTCTTCATTGGATGTTTTATTGCTGCCAATGATGGTACTTGGACTAGCTATCAGGTTTTGTGCAACTACGATGTATGCTCCAGCGGCAGTCAGTTCGGCTGCAGTAATATCGTATCCTGCAATTAGTGCTACACTATTTGCATTTAGTGCGGTTAGTACATTTTGTGCTAGTATGGTCTGCTCAACTTCGGGGATTGAATGAAAAGCACTTTTTTCAATTTGAAAAGTAGAAAGTAAAGTCTCGCTTGCTGTATCTGCGGCAAAGAGATAGGCGCGATTGGCAAGAGATAAAATGCTATCAATCATATTGGCAAAGTCTCTGTTTTTGATGATGGTGGCAGGAGAGGATTTGGTGGCCGTGGAGGAGGGCAGTAATACTTTTAGTGCTGTGAAGGCCGCTTTAAAGTCGGTGGCAGACTTTAATAGTCTTACTAGTCCAGTGAAAAGCACTGAATACGCGAAAAGAAAGTTGACAATCCTGTTATAGGATGAGAATTTTGCTGCTTGAATCTTTGTCATAATAGATGTTTTATTTATTAAAAATTTGAATTTGATTATTGATTTATTGAATTGAATGATATTAATGATTGATTACCTTGATTTCAATGGATTTGAGACCATAATTTTTATGAAATAGCCGCTTTTTTTTAGTGAGATGATGGGAAATAGAGGGAAATAGATGTTGATTTTTTGAAGTGTGATACAGTCTTTTTGAAGTTGGCAGGGTTTTATTCGTCAAATTGTATGCTACCCTGTCACACAAAAACGCTTCCCACGAACGTGTGTATGCTACCCTGTCAGTTCGATAAAACCTTTTTTGTGTTGTGAGTAGTTTATTTGAAGTAGAATGAGCCAAATTTAGTAGTAATAAAACTGGCAGCGAGGTATGGGGATACATCTTTTTGACCGGATGGGTGTGCATGAAAGCAACTAACAAAATAGATGTATATATATGTAGGACGTAAAGATGGACTATTTAATTGATAGTGTAGGTTTTATTTGTGGAGGGAAGGAGGGGGAAGAGATAAGGAGGAGATAGGGAAAGAGGAAAAGAGTGCTGGAGGGGATAGGAGAAGAGGAGTGGAGGAGAAGAGGGAAAGAGAAGAAAGGTAAGAAAATTGGCACAAAAGCACTATGACTAAAAGAAGGATAAGAGGGAAAGAGGGAATAGGAAAAGAGTGGTGTTTAAAAAGAATATTAAACATTGTATTATTGTGATGGCTAATAGAACATAAACAAGTTTAAAAATATGGGATTTTGTTTACAGACATTACCAAAAGGAACACTTAGAACCTGGGTTATTTGTTTTGAAGTATTTCTAAATTCTACAACATTATTATCTTGTATCCTTTGTGTTTCCTTTGTGACCTAGGTGGTAACGTTTCTGAGTATTAAACCATTTGAAGACTCTACATCTTTGTGATTTTTGTTTTTTCCTGTTTTCCTTTGTGATTAAATATCCTGAGTTGAATTGAAACCAATAGGGTTTGGCATGTTTCAAAAATTCAGGATGGTGCATGACGCATACTTTAGTCTCAGCACTATTTTTACCTTATTAGTATAATAGTTTGAAGAAGATACTACAATATATTAAAATAGTATTTTATTTCATTAAAATGGTTGGTTAAATATGAAAAATACCATCAGTTAGTAAGTTACTTTCATGCTTTTAATTTTTTGATTGCTGTCAATAAACGAATGACTTGATTCTTGCTCTATTAACGATGTTATATAAAATTTTTCGAATGAAATTTACACTTTTACTAAGCTTGTCAACGTGTTTCACGATGGCAACAATTGCCCAAAATTATTCTTGGAGTAATCTGCCCAAAGCGGATTTGCCTACATTTAAAAAGGACACTTTCAATATACTTTCTTATGGAGCGATTGAAGGGGGCAAGAAGTTGAATAGCAAAAGTATCAACGATGCCATAAACGCTTGCAATGCCAAGGGGGGAGGAGTGGTGCTTATTCCCAAAGGCACGTGGCTTACTGGGCCAATCGTTTTGAAAAGCAATGTAAACCTGCACCTCAATCCTTCGGCTTCATTACAGTTTACCGAAGATAAAAATGAATACAAACTGATATTGGGCGACTATGAAGGTCACCCATCGCCACGAAACGAGTCGCCTATTTTTGGTAAAGACTTAACCAATGTAGCCATCACGGGCGAAGGAACAATTGACGGACATGGAGATGTTTGGCGAGCCATTAAAAAAGGGAAAATGTCTACTGCCGAGTGGGAAGGCCTTACTGCATCTAGTGGCGTTTTGAGTGAAAATAAAAGTACTTGGTATCCATCCGAAAGCTATGCAAGAGGCGCAGCAGAAAAAGATGCTATCGTGCTTCAACCAGGAAAAACGTTGAAAGATTATGAAGGGATGAAAGACTTTTTTCGTCCGAATCTTATTGTTTTAAATAACTGCAAAAAGGTATTGTTACAGAATACAACGTTCAAAAACTCGCCCGCTTGGTGTTTACATATTCTTCTATGTACCGATTTAACCGTTCAAGGCGTACACGTTGATAATCCTTGGAATGCACAAAATGGCGATGCATTGGATATAGAATCATGTAAAAATGTATTGGTAGAAAACAGCACGTTCAATGCCGGTGATGATGGCATCTGTGTAAAATCTGGGCGTGATGCTGACGGTAGAAAGCGTGGCATTGCAACCGAAAACATGGTGGTGCGCAACTGTATAGTATATCGTGCCCACGGTGGTTTTGTGATAGGAAGCGAAATGTCCGGCGGTGCAAGGAACATTTTTGTATATAACTGTAAGTTTATCGGAACTGATATTGGTCTTCGTTTTAAAACAACACGTGGTCGTGGTGGGGTGGTAGAAAATATTTTTATCAAGGATTTGAGTATGAAAAATATTGCGCACGAAGCTATATTGTTCGATATGTATTATGCTACAAAAGCCAAGAAAAAAGAGACTATGCCAGTAACGGAAGGCACGCCACAATTCAAAGATTTTTATGTAAACAATGTAACCTGCGATGGTGCCGAAAGAGCATTATTGATACGTGGTTTGCCAGAGATGAGCATTAAAGGGATTCATTTAGAAAACATTACCTTGAACACTAGAAAAGGATTAGAAATAATAGAAGCGGATGGTATTTCGTTAAAGAATATGACTGTGAACTGTGAGGAAACTAACCCATTGGTACATATAGATAATGGTAGTAACATATCGATTGACAACCTAAAATACGGAAGTAACACTAGTTTGTTATTTGGTATTGAAGGTGATAAATCTGCGGCTATTAAAGTTTCTGGAACAGATGTTACCACCGCAAAGAAAGCCGACTTTACTAACGGAGCTACTGAACAAGCATTGATTATTGCCAAATAACAACACATGAAATTGAGTAAATTATTTGTCGCATTTCTTTATTGCCTACTAGGTTTATTGCCAATGGCAATGGGCCAAAAGCCAACTTATCCAAGTGAGTTGGTTGTATCGCAAGATGGAAGCGGCAATTTTACGACTATTCAGGAAGCGGTAAATTCAGTTAGAGATTTGTTGCAGCAACGGGTAACCATCCACATTAAGAAAGGAATTTATCACGAGAAGCTCATCATTCCTTCATGGAAAACTAAGATTTCTTTGATAGGAGATGACAAGGAAAACACCATCGTTACCAATAGCGATTATTCTGGCAAAGCTTTTCCTAGTGGCAAAGATGTTTTTGGCAAGGATAAGTTTAGCACCTACACTTCTTTTACTGTTTTGGTGCAGGGCAATGACTTCATTGCAGAAAACCTCACCATCGAAAATGCTGCTGGAGCTGTTGGCCAAGCGGTGGCATTGCATGTAGAAGGCGACCGTTGCCAAATTAAAAATTGTAAACTATTAGGACATCAAGATACCTTATATGCCGCTACCGAAGGAAGCCGTCAGCTATACCAAGATTGCTATATAGAAGGCACTACCGACTTTTTGTTTGGAGAAGCTACCGTGGTATTTCAAAATTGCACCATCAAGAGTTTGACTAATTCTTATATAACGGCAGCAGCTACTACACCTCGTCAGGCATTTGGATTTGTATTGATAAATTGCAAATTGATTGCAGATTCAAGTGTGAAAAAGGTATTTCTTGGGCGACCATGGCGGCCGTATGCAAAAACAGTTTACGTTTATTGCGAAATGGGTAGCCACATTCTTGCAGAAGGATGGAACCCGTGGAAAGGCGATGCCATGTGGCCCGATAAGGAAAAGACAGCTTTTTATGCCGAGTATGGAAATACAGGTGTAGGTGCTTCTACCGATAAAAGGGTTTCATGGTCTAAACAGCTAACAAAGGAAGAGGCGCAGAAATATACTATTAGTAATATTTTAGGAGGAGTGGATAAATGGAATCCGATGGATAAATAATGTTTTAATACAATAATTTAATAAGCATAAATATGAAAAAAGATTACTTCAAATCAATGGTAGTTTTTGCTACCATCTTTCTCGTTGGCATTCATGCTGCCAATGCCCAATTAGTAGCTTTTCCTGGAGCAGAAGGTTTTGGCAAGTATGCCACAGGTGGAAGAATAGGAACAGTGTATCATGTTACTAATCTTAAAGATGCTGGCGCAGGTTCGCTTCGTGATGCTGTTAGCCAGCCCAACAGAATTGTAGTGTTTGATACGGCGGGTGTAATAAAAATAACGGCAAGATTGCTTGTTGGTGCTAATATTTATTTGGCTGGGCAAACAGCACCAGGAGAAGGGATTACGGTGTATGGTAATGGGTGGACGTTTACAAAGTCGAGTAACACAATATGCCGATACATGAAAATAAGGATGGGCATTGTGGGTACTTCTGGCAAAGATGCGAATGGACTTGATAATGCAACCGACGTTATTTTTGATCATTGTTCAGTTTCGTGGGGAAGGGATGAGAACTTTTCAATCAATTCAACTACTGCACAACGTATAACCATTCAAAACTGTATTATTTCTCAAGGGTTATTGACGCACTCTGCTGGTGGATTGATACAAAATGACGGTGGCATTACACTATACAGAAACCTTTATGCTGATAATGGAACTAGAAATAATAAAGTAAAAGGGGTTAACCAATATGTAAATAACATCGTTTATAATTGGAGTGCTGGTGCTTATATTATGGGAGGCGATTCGCAAGGAGAGTCATTTGTTAATGTTACGGACAACTGTTTTATCATGGGGCCACTTAAATGTGTATCACCATTTTCCAGAGCTAACTCTTTATTTCACGTATATGCTTCTGATAACATAAGTGATTCTGACAGAAACGGTGTGCTAAACACTTATCCTATTCAACAGAGTGAATATGTGGGAGGTCCAGATTTTCAATCGAAACCATATTCCTATCCTTCCTTACCTACTCTGCCTGCCTCTAGCTTGGTAGATAGTTTGTTGCCTAGTGTTGGTGCTTCTCTTCCTTGCAGAGATTTAGTAGATTATTATGTAGTAAATGAAGTAAAAACTTTTGGGAAAAAAGGAGAATTTATTGCTAGTGAAGACAGGCTTCCTTTTGGTGCGCCTACCACTTGGAAATTGTGGGGTGGAGCTAAAAGAGTAGATACTGATAATGACGGTATGCCTGATGATTGGGAAAATGCTAATGGAACAAATCCTATTGTAGACGATGCAATGGTGATTAGTGCAAATGGCTATGCTAATATAGAAAACTACATAAATGGTATTAATACTAATAGTGCGCAAAATTATTTGAGAGCACCTTTAAATTTAAAAGCCGATTCGGCCACTCAAAGTAGTATTTCTCTTTCATGGTTCGATTACACACAAAAAGAATTAGGCTATATAGTTGAACAAAAGATTAATGGAAGCTTTGTACAAATAGCAGTAACAGGAATTGATACCAACTATTATAAAGTAACTGGTTTAAAACCTGAAGAAGTGGATACGTTTAGGGTTAGGGCTTTCAATGCTACAGATACTTCTGCCTATACTAATGTGTTGGTTGCTAAATCTAGACCTATCGAAGTGCCTGTTTTAGATGTAAATACTTTTGCCCCCGACTTAACCTGGAGTGGTAATGTGAGTAAAGACTGGGATTCAACATCCCTAAATTGGCTAAATGGTGCTTCTGCTGCTTTGTTTGCAGATAGTAGTAAACTTCTATTTGGCGAGGCAGGTTCTGCAGGGCAAACAATTAACATAACAGCCCAGATGGGACCAAAAGATATTGTGGTAAACAGTTCGGGTGATTATTCCTTTACTGGTACTGGTATTATTGCTGGAAATGGATCTATAAACAAAGTAGGAAGCGGAACACTTTCATTGCTTACTGATAATAAATACAAAGGAGCTACAGTTTTGCATGAGGGTACAATCGTTATTGACAGTCTTGCTAATGGACTGAAAGCAAGTTCCATTGGCGCATCTGCAAATTATGCTTTCAATTGGGTTTTAAAAGGAGGCAAGATGTCGTACATTGGTGCAAACACGAGTACAGACAGAAGTATGTCATTAGATGCTACAAGCGAATTCAACATTACTAAGTCAACCGTAACAATGACTGGCGTAATATCTGGATCAGGCGGACTCATCAAGTCTGGTGCAGGAAGATTGGTACTAAAAAATACAAATCCATATTTGGGTGAAACAACCATAACTGGTGGTGTTTTAGAAATAACACCTGTTAGCAGTGCCACGTTAGCAGGAGACATAATTGATAATTGTGTGGCTATTGGTACATCGAATGTATTAAGACTACACGGAGGTACTTTTAGAACATCAGGTGGAAGCAGTACTATTTATGAAAATTATCCTATACATATATATGTAGATGATAGTACAGTAAATGGTTTGGAACCTTACAGAAATGCCAACTTAAGCTGCACGGTTAGTGGCAATGGCACACTTAATTATGCTATTCCTTATGTACGTGAATTAATACAGGGCGATTGGTCTGACTTTACGGGAACATTGGTAGCAAATGGTCTTGCTGCTGGTAATATTTTAATGATAGACAATGGTATAGGATTCCCTAATAACAGAGTGGTTACTGCTGGAGGAACAAAAATTGCAACTTATCAAAATAATGAGACGCTCTATCTTGGGGGACTATCTGGGCCAGCCGGAACAATGCTATCTACTGGTGGTACTAAAACAGCTTCTTTCGGAAATGGACACACTACCTACTCTGTTGGAGCTATGGGAACTGATGAAACCTTTAACGGCGTTATAAACGATCAATTATATGGAAACACTACCGATGCAAACGGCACTACAACCATTATTAAAGAAGGTACAGGCGTATGGAGATTAACAGGTAAAAACACATACAAGGGTACCACAACCGTTGAAGGCGGTTCATTGATCATTAATGGTAGTCATACTGGTACTGGTAGCATTTATGTTTCTCAAGGTATTCTTGCAGGAAAAGGAAATGTTGCTGGGGATGTGTTTGTTCAAACTGGAGGTACATTGCAATCTGGAGATAGCGCAATAGGAAACTTTACATTAAAAGGTAAGCTAGCTTTGGATTCTGGAAGCGTTGTAGATATTGACATTAATAAGGCAAAATCTACTTGGGATAAATTAACCATAACAGGCGCAGTTTCTTTGAACGGTACATTAAAAATAAATAGTACAGATAGTTTTGCTGTAGGTGATGTGTTTAAAATTTTAGTATTAACCACTTCTCCAGCTACAGGAAACTTTACCAATTTTATTCCTGCAACACCTGGAGATGGACTGGCTTGGTCTTTTTCTCCAACTACTGGCGAACTAAGTGTTGTTTCTGCATTGCCAGTTAAGCTTATTTCTTTTAGTGGTGCTAATGATAGTAAGGGCAATTTATTGAAATGGACAACTTCCAATGAAATTAATCTATCTTCTTACATAATAGAAAGAAGTATAGATGGAAGAAACTTTACAAACATTGGAAATGTAACAGCTAATAAAAATGCTTCTGCCAATAGTTACAGTTTTGTTGATGCAAATATTTCTGATGCAGCTACTATTTATTACAGATTAAAATCTGTTGATGCTGTTGGATTTTTTGAATACAGCAAAACCATTGCTATCACTAAAAGCATTAAAAGCTTGTTTAATGTATATCCAAACCCTGTAACCTCAACGATAAATATTTCGCATGGTAAAGCTGGTGCAAACACTGTTTGTAGACTATATGCCTTAAACGGAAAGCTTATATTAGTACAACAAGTAAAAGAAAACGCCACACAAACATCCATTGATGTATCTAGGCTTGCAAATGGAAGTTATCAATTAACATTGCTTAATGGATTAGAAAAATCAAGTACAATCATCATTAAAAAATAATATCACTTAGCCTCTACTAGTTACGCATTCTGGTAGAGGCTTTTTTAAATTATACAATGAATATCACTTCTACCATTTTACGCATAACACTCTCTTTATCATTACTGCTTGCATTTACACAAGTGCATTCTCAACAGATTTCGTTTCCTGGAGCAGAAGGTGCAGGAAGGTTTGCAAGCGGCGGTAGAGGAACAGCCAAAGCTCTGACCACTGTTTTTGAAGTTACGAATCTTACCGATAAAAACTCCGTTGGTTCTTTGAGATATGCCTGCAGCCAATCTATCAGTAAAGTTCCTTACAGAACAATCGTTTTTAGAGTTTCTGGAACTATTCACCTCAATTCAAAGTTGCCAATACCAGCCAATACTACTTTAGCAGGGCAAACAGCTCCTGGCGATGGTATATGTCTTGCAGACTTTCCTACGGTAATAAACGGTGACAATGTAATTATTCGTTACATGCGTTTTAGAATGGGCGACAAAAATCAGCTAAAAACAAATCGTGCAAACTGTGGCGTACCAGTAGCACCCTTTACGGATACAACTTGTCTGCCCCTTAATGGTAGTGGAGGTGATGATGCACTTGGCGCAATAGGATCAAATAATGTAATTATTGATCATTGTACCGTTGGTTGGGGGGGAGATGAATCATTAAGTGTTTACAGGGGTGATAGCCTTACACTACAATGGAATCTAATTAGTGAAGGTTTAAATTATTCGTATCATTTCGAAACCGGAGATAAAGATTTTGAACATCATGGTTACGGTGGAATATGGGGCGGACTACATGCCACTTTTCACCATAATCTATTTGCACATTTTAAAAGTAGAAATCCGCGCTTTTCTGGTAATAGCACTTACCCAGCCGGCTCTTTCGAGAGTGCAGATTTCAGAAACAATGTAATTTACAATTGGGGTTTGTTTTCAGCTTATGGTGGCGAAGGTGGACATTACAACATGGTAAATAACTATTATAAATCTGGCCCATCCACTGGTTCTGGAACAAGATACCGCATTGTAAATGTAGATAGTAGTGTTGCAGAGGGTTATGCACACTATTATTTGTCTGGCAATTATGTGTATGGTTCTGCAAAGATTACCAATAGCAATTGGTTAGGCGCATACATGATGTCAGGTAAAACCGCAGATTCTGGGCGGTCTAGAGTTTCAACCCCTTTTATACCAGACTGGATTCCTTCCTACACAAACACGGCGCAAGAAGCTTACGATACGGTTATTAAATATGCAGGGGTAACCATTCCGAGAAGAGATACCCTCGACCAACGGGTAATTAATGATGTAGAAAATAGGATTGGACGGTTGATTGATGTACAAGGAGACTATCCGCACGCAACGCCGTATGCTCAAACTGTAAATGCTTGGCCAACACTCAATTCTGATACTGCACCAGTAGATTCAGATCATGATGGAATGCCAGATAGTTGGGAAACAGCCAACGGACTGAACCCCAATAATGCAGCAGATAGGGGTGTATTTGCTGCTAATGGATATACCAATCTGGAGAATTATCTTAATGGTATTACCACTTCTCCCACGCCTATCACTACAAATATTGCCACTGCTACTTGGCCATTATTAACAGATCAATTACCAATCATAAAAGGAAATATTAGCGCTACTAATCAAGTGGTGGGTAGTGGATTAGCTGATATTAGTTATGGAAAAACTTTTGGTACTATCAACGGATGGCAAACTTTAGGAACTACTAGTTTTTTACCGAAATCCTACACTGCAAATGCGTATTTGCAATACAATGTAACCCCACTTCCGGGAAAGATATTTACGGTTAATGCCATTGGTTTAGCTGCTTTGGGTGGCGGTGGAACAGGTGTAAAAACAGCGGTGTATTACTCGCTAGATAGTTTTGCTACTGCTAACCCAATTGCAGGAGGATGTTTTTATAATGGTGCTACATCAACTGCTTTAAGTACTAGTCCTATTTCTCTTTTAAGTTCCAATTCCGCTTCTCTTGCCGGAGAACAAGCTAGTAGCTCGCCAACATCTATCACCGTATTGCCCAATCAAACTTTGTCTTTAAGGGTTTATGTGTGGAATACAAGTACGGCAAACAGGTACTTTGCCAATCAGAATGTAACCATCAATGGCATTACTTCCGATGCACCTCTATCCGTAAATCTTGCTGACTTATCCGCTGAAGTTATAAATGAGAAAGTAAGGCTTAACTGGAATACAGTTAATGAAACTAACATGAAAGCTTTTGAAGTTGAAAGAAGCACTGATGCACAAACATTCGTATTTGTAGAAAAGATTGCTGCTAAGAATTTGACAAATAATAATTATCAATTTACGGATGATAATAAACTTGAGAACACTGTTTACTATCGATTAAAAACAATAGAAAAGGATGGCAAATATGCTTACAGTAAAATAGTGAAAGTTGTTTTGGGTAGAAATCAAATGACAGCTAAGTTGTTTCCTAATCCGGTTAATAGTCAATTAACTGTGTCATTAAATACTTTTTCGGGTAATAGGAATGCCGAGATATTATCTATCGTAGGAAAGAAATTAATGCAGTTTACCATAGAGAATGGTGTGGTTTCTAAAACCATTGATGTATCTAAATTAGGTAAAGGGCAATATTTATTAGTAATAAAGGGAGGATTGCAAAGTGAAAGCACCACACTAAAATTCGCTAAAGAATAGACGAGAAAACAAATATCTTTTTCATGTAAACGAGAATTGATGATGACCTCGAAAGTACAGCGTTGTTTTGCTATGCAATATGATATTTATTGTACTTACAATTATTCTTCCTGAATATCCCAGAATGGGTTTCTATTTAAGTGAAATATGGAGGTTATAATTACTATCCCTTTATTTCAAGCGATTGAAAAATGTGTCTTCTTCAATTCCGATAGAAGGATTGGCTTGGTAAGATGCCAGACGTCTGATAGATTCTTCTTGATGCCAAGCAGGTATAGGTTGTTCCAGAATATCTATGGCATCCATTAGTTTTAAGTCTTCAATTATAGCCGCGGCGTATTCCTTTTTTATGGCTATTTGATAAATGTTATTATTCATAAACATCATTTTTTCTAAATCTACCTATAAACCACCATACCCTGTTTCTAAATTATTAATTGGATTAAAAGTTAGAGAAAAGCTATCTAAGCGACTGCACACGCAAAACACGTTCGCTAGCCCTTGTAGATATTAGCGATTGACGTGGACTAGCGGAGAGATTTTATTTCATAGGGTTACAAATCATATTCAAAAGTGTGGAATAAAAAACTTTAGCTAACTAGTTAGCTAAAACTAAAAGGATTGATGATTTTTAAAGACCTAATATTTTCAAAGTCTTTCGCATTATTAGTAATCAAGGTGTAACCATAAGTTATAGCAGTGGCAGCAATAATGGCATCAGGTGTTTTTACTTTTTTGCCTTTCCGTAGTTTTATACAGTTGGCTATCACTTCTTCGTTGATGTTTAGAATATTGCTATCCGTAATAAAATCCCTGATACTTTTTTCTTTCTGTGGCGATGTTTTCCAACATAACAACTCTATTTGGGTAATAATGGAAAGATTAGGTAAGGCATCAATTACTTCATCTAGAAAATTGGTGGCATTAATGGAAAAACAATCAGAAAGATAATCGGAGATTACATTGGTGTCAATTAAATATTGTTCCATTCTGTTCTCATTTGTTGGATATGCTTGGTCAAATCTTCGCCTTCTTCTTTATTTAGGATGCCCTTATACTTTTCAGATAATCTTTTGGTAGCAGGGGTCGTTGGTTCTTTTATTATCTTTATCAAACGCAGTTCTTCCAATTGTTTCAGCAAACCCCTTGCCTTAGGATTAGTTATTTGTATTTGCAGTGTGTTTACCATAAAACAAAAGTACTATTTTATGTGCATCTTATCAATTATAGATTACTTGGATAAAAATCGCTGATACTGCACGTGTACTAACTAACTTGTGGCTTCGCTACAATCAAATAGTTATAGTAAAAATGATACTGCAAAAACATTAGCAAACTATCTTAGCGAAGCCACAAGTGACACACTTGCGGTAGCAGCGAGTCCGTGCGGCACCCTGATTTGACTTGCGGCAGCGAGGGCTGTTATTTATAACTTCTTTTTTAAAGTAATATTAAAGACATAAATTTGTAACCCTTGTGTAAGGTTAAACAGGTTGGTTATGAGTGATTATTTAACATTGGCAGAAGCTTCAGAATTTATAGGGAAGAGTAAGGAAACCCTAAGACGTTGGGATAGAGAAGGAAAGCTAAATGCTGTCCGTGAACCAATGAGCAACTATAGGGTTTACAGAAAAGCAGAAGTATTGTCTTTGTTTTCTGACTTTGTTACGCCGGATATATCTGAATCTATTTCAAACTTTGTTCTTCCCGATCACGGATATACTGTATTGGAGTTGTTTGCAGGTGCTGGAGGGCTAGCTGTAGGAATAGAAAAAGCAGGATTGAAATGTGTTGCACTAAATGAATTGGACAAATGGGCTTGTCAAACTCTTCGGAATAATCGACCGAATTGGAAGGTGTTGGAGGGAGATATAAAGTCCTTCAATTTTGAAGAATACCATAATAAGGTAGATGTCGTAACTGGTGGATTTCCTTGTCAGGCATTTAGTTATGCAGGCAAAAAGTTAGGATTGGCAGATGCGCGAGGCACCTTGTTTTATGAGTTTGCACGTGTAGTGAAAGAGGTTAACCCACCAATATGTATTGGTGAGAATGTACGTGGGTTATTGAGTCATGAAAATGGAAAAACATTGCAGGGTATGGTTTCTATATTGGACGAGATAGGTTATAATGTTGTTCCTGTTCAGGTATTAAAAGCTATTAACTATAAAGTTCCCCAAAAACGGGAACGATTAATCTTGGTAGGAATTAGAAAAGATATTGGCTTAAAATACGAATATCCTAAGCCTTATAAAATGATTTATAACCTAAAGGATGCCCTTAAAAAAGGCGAGCTATTTGATACAGATGTTCCATTGTCCGAAGGTGTAAAGTATCCTAAGAGCAAAAAAGACGTGTTAGACTTGGTGCCACCAAAAGGATATTGGAGAGACCTTCCATTACATATTCAGAAAGAATTTATGGGGGGAAGTTTTCACCTTGGTGGAGGTAAGACAGGTATTGCTAGAAGGATTGGATGGGACGAGCCTTGCCTTACCCTAACTTGTAGTCCTGCCCAAAAACAAACAGAACGTTGCCATCCAGATGAAACAAGACCTTTTACAGTAAGGGAATACGCCCGCATACAAACCTTTCCCGACGATTGGCAGTTTCATGGTTCAATGGCTCAACAATACAAACAAATAGGAAATGCCGTTCCTGTAAACTTAGGAAGGGAGGTTGGTTATTCTATTATCCAGTTTTTAAATGAATACTATAAGATTAAAAAGTAAATAATGGTGAGGTTCTTATCTCATTAGCTAAATCACTACATCCTTTTTCAAAGAAATCTTGTGTATCAAGTTCCAAGATACTTAGATTCAGTGCTACAACAAGTTGATCATAGAACCTAATATATCCAGTTACCCTATGCCAAAAATCCCTACCTATCAGTACGGGATGGGCGGCATCTATTTTTCTGTAATGCATACTCAATTCAGATGGCTCACCATATAAAACACCTACAATAAAGTCCGAATTGCTAATGCCAGATAGTGCCCTGTTAGTTCTAGCTAGGTTAATTGTGTCGGTAAACTTTTTGATAAGTGGGTTAACATCTTCCGAGTTAATAGTATTAGGGCCAGATTTCAATTGACACCATTTCTTTCTTGAATCAACTTTGTCTATAAACTCAATATCCATCCCCTTTATCATTGAACCTTCAGCAATGCCTAAATCAATGAACATACTTTGAATTCTTGTTCCAAAAGAAGTATTGATAGACGTACCAAGAACCCTAGGATAATACAATGCTTTTGCAATTCCTTCTGGACTAAACTTTCCATCCAATACCTTTGACAAGTATTTTACTACGATTGGATTTATGTTGTAGGACTTTAGTTTAGAATGTGTTTTAAGTGAAGAATTGATATGTTGTTCAAAGATATTTTCTTTAAAATATCCCACAATCTTCAGCGTAAGTTCTTGTTCTGTCATTCAATAAGGTTTAATTTATTTCCTCAAATATAGTTGGATATAACTGTTATCCTTACTTGTTTTTTCCGTCTTTGTTGGTGTTCCCCGATACCGCACGTCAAATCAGGGTGTCGCTGCCGCAAGTCTGTGACTTGTGGTATGTAAGCAAGTTCCCCTACATCTCTTACTTCTACCACTCTAATAAATTTTACAAAAAAGAGGTTCTCATAAGCTGATTTCAAACGGACACTCCTTTTTCTACTTCGTAAAGATGCAGATTTATTTTGTATAACAATAAAATAAAATTGTCACGATGTGTAAATGATTGGTGCTAGAGTTTATTCGGCAACTAACGCTATAAGGGCTTTGAGCCCTTATAGCGTTTTGGTGTTTTGCGTATAGATGTGGTGAAGAACGCCAACTTCGACAAATGGAAACACCGAAAGCTTCATGCTTTCTGGAAGATGCAATAACTCTCTTCCATCTCCCTCAAAAAACTATTTCAAATTTAATTAGGTTTTATCGAACTTTCCTTTGAACCTTCACCAGAATTAAAAACTGACTAATTACTAAAACATAAAACGTTGCTTTATGAACACATTAGTAGCTTACAAATTTCTTCTTTGCAACGTCCGAAATAGCTGCTATTCAACGGCAGTAATCATTACACAGCTTCAACTAGATGGTTAAAAGGCTTTTTTGCTTCCAAGAACAATATCATTCTTAGTAAGAACAATATCATTCTTGGCAAAAACAATATCATTCTTAGTAAGAATGATATCATTCTTAGTAAGAACAATATCATTCTTGGTAAGAACAAATTCATTCTTGATAAGAACAATATCATTCTTGGCAAGAACAATATCCTTCTTGGTAAGAACAATATTCAGGAAGGGAAAAAGTAAATTGCAATTAACCTCTTTTACATACTCGTTTAATCATTAAATTTAAAAAAAATGTCAGACAACAAACCGCTTATACCATCAACAGATGACGGCAAACATGGTTTTTACATAGTTATTGTGCCATACATAAATCTGGCTGCCAATCAATTGCGTTTCAATACGCCCGCAGGAATTCTTTCAGCAATGAACACCAATTATGGGCTTTGGAATCCAAATTGGTTAAAGTATAAGGATGTTTCTCAGTGCACAAAGCCAGTAATTGAATTAAAGGATAGCTTGGAAATTAAGCTTGACGGTAATATTGATGATGTTTATGGGGATATTCCCGATTCTGTTTTAACGGCCAACGACAAGGCTGTATTTTTAATTTATGCCCGTAAAGCGGCAAGTTCGGCTGTGGTTTCGCCCATAGCACCGGGTTTTGCAATGGATACTGCGGGTCATTTGTGGGCTAAGTTTCTATTTCACAACACCGCCACGCCTACTAGTAAGGGTGCGCCAACGGGCAATATTGTTTATTACGAAACCTACATTGGTGCAGCGGGCATTGCCAATGCCGATGTGGTGTTTAGCAATGGAAACGTAACATCTTCATCAATACATACTTTTCATTTTGATGAAAGTCAGGTAGGAAAAACTTGTTACGTGCGCTGTTTTTATCAAACAAAAAAAGACGAACGTAGCCCTGCAAGCGTCATTCTTAGCTTTGTGATAATGTAGGAGGTGCTAAGTATTGTGTAAAATAAAAGAAGAGACTGCCCATTGGCACACGTCAAATTAGAATGTGAAACGGACTTGCTGCTACCGCACGTTTCCTCACGTGTTGATTCGCTAAGATGCTTCACTAGACCATCAATATCCCAATAGTGCAATACTGCTCGAAAATCTGGATGCTAGAAGGGTTGACCAATCCTATAAGGGGCTGGCAGCCCTTATAGGATTTTATCTGCGATGTTATTCTTCTTTACCAAAATCTATAAAGACGTAATCTATATATTTGTGAGAGGGAAATCGTTAGTTTTAGATATGAAATTCAAAAGCAGCATTCTTTTTATATTCACAATTTGCACATTGTATAATTGTAATTCTCAGCAAAGTGACAATATTAAGTTTCCCCTAATTTATACGGGCCATTATAGAGAATTAATGGAGGCTTGTGAAAAAGAGGACACCTTCCTCATAGGAAAAATAATGTACAAACACAAATTAAATCCTAATTATGTTGAATCAAAAAGCTGTATTTCTTTACTTAATTGGTGCATAATTAATCATAAAATTAATTCTACAGAAGCGTTACTAAAAATGGGGGCAGATCCAAATTGGGCAGACTCTAATTGCACATATCCTCCCCCAATAACCATTGCAACTGAAATGGAGCAACCATTAATTTTTTTAAAATTAATGGTAAAGTATAAGGGTGATGTAAATGTAAAGTCTTCTAATTTTATAGACCCTAATCCTGGACTAAAAGGTAAATCCCCACTTTACGCAGCTATATATTCTGGAGAAATGGATAAAATAAAATTGTTAGTTGATAATGGAGCAGATATTAATTTAAGGATTGATTCTACGCCTAGTCCATTGGCATTAGCATTGCTTCATAGAAAATTAGTTACAGTAAAATATTTATTAGATGAAGGAGCAGATTTTAAAGAGTTAAATTTTGTTACTTTAGATGGGGAAAAACTAACTATTTATGATTTTCTTGATAAAATTAAACCAATGAAAGACACAAATCAAATGGAATTAAAAAAGAAAATAATCGAATATTTAGAATTAAAAAATTACAAACGAAAACAATAGACTAACTCCTTCTAGCTCATGAATAACCCAACAGTGCAGTACTGCTCTAATATCGGGTGCTAGTTCATTACTCCCGTTATGGACTGATTGGTTACTTGGTTTAGCATAAGTGAAATATAAAATAAACCGCCCCACTCTGCAAAAGGTATATTTGTATAAATACTTGAAATGCAAATAATACAATCCATACAAAACAGGATATACACGATAAGGGGAGAAAGAGTAATGCTAGATTTTGATTTGGCAGCCCTCTACGAAGTAGAAACAAGGGTATTGAACCAAGCCGTGAAAAGAAACTTGAAAAGATTTCCCGAAGATTTCATGTTCAGACTTAGTGTTACCGAGTGGCAAATGATGCAGTCACAATTTGTGACCGCATCCCCTATGTCATCACAAATTGTGATGACATACCCAAGCAAGCGACCTTCTGCAGCTTTGCCATATGCTTTTACCGAACAAGGAGTAGCAATGCTTAGTGGCATACTAAACAGTGATAAGGCAATAAATACCAATATTGCCATCATGCGAGCATTTATAGAAGTTCGAAAAGTATTGCTTCAACAAACTGATATGCGCGAACAACTGCGGGAAATAAAAGAGCGGATGGGCGAACACGATACCCAACTAAATCAAATATATGATGCCATGGAAAACCTGCTAGACGAAAAAGCCGCCCAAAGAAAATGGGATGAACGCCAACGGATTGGGTTTAAGTAGTAAGAATCCTATCTAGCCCAAAAATTCAGTACTGCCCAAAAAGTGGGGGTGTTAGTTCATTAGCAAGTGCTATTTTAGGCAATCAGGGAGTTGAACGAATATCAACACAAGAAAAATAGCAACAAAACCTCTTATCTTTAACCTAAATAAAATATTGCAATGAATAATAGTTCAATAAATGCACAAATTAGTTTTCCTGAATTGGTAGCAATAGTGAAAACACTATCTAATTCAGAGAAACAATTATTAACAGAAGTATTATGGGATGATAATTTTCCAGTATTTGAAGAACATCAAAAGTTAGTGCAAAACAGAATGGAAAAAGCCAAAAGACAACCAGAAAGAATGTTGAATTGGGATGCTGTTTCTAAATCCTTAGGATAAAATGAAACAAAGAAAAATTCTTATCGACATAGATGCACTATCCGACATCAACTCTTCAATGAAATGGTATGAAGAGCAATCAACAGGTTTGGGAATACGCTTTGGAAAACAAGTTCGGTCTCAAATCAATTCCCTTAAAGTTAATCCTGAAGCATATAGTGTTAGATACTTGAATGTGCGTTGCATGCTGATTAAGAAATTCCCTTTTTTAGTCCACTTTATAATAACCGAAAATGACACAGTGAATATATTTGCAGTATTTCACACAAGTCGTAATCCAAAGATATGGGCAGGGAGAAGAACCGAAGAATAATTATCAACTAGTCAATGAATACCCCCTACAGTACTTCTATAAAAATCGGGTTCAAGTTCATTAGCGAGTAGAAAACACAATTGTCAGCAGAAATAATATCCATTTTACAGAGGCAAAAAAAATAAGGAAGCAGATTACTACTTCCTTATAAACTAAACTTATCGTAATAGGTACATTCTATTTAGCAATAATCAATGCCTTATCTGTAGCACCTTCATTAAACGTTACTTTCTCTTTTGCTATAGATACATCGGTTTTAGATACCTTAATATCGGCAGCTTTATCGCCAGTTATGTTGAAAAGCAATTGAGTGGTATAAGGATATTTAATGTTTTCGAGCGTTATGTTTCTGCCATTATCAACTAAAACAACAGGTTTTGTATCTGTACTAATCAGGTTTACATTCTTTAGAGAAATATCTTCCGCTTCGATGATTTCTGCTCCTTTGTCTGCTTTCAAAACAAGGTTTTCTAAGTGAATGCCTTTAATGCTCATTTCGGGCAATCCACGTATCATCAAGCCTTTTTCGGCTCCATTACAAACTACATTGTTTACATAAAAATCTCTAAACTGAGGTGTGGCTTCGGTTACAGGTTTGGTTTCTTTCTTGGCAGCTTTTACCATGTAGTACATATCAAAAAGGATGGCTTCATGAATAATATCCTTCATGCTGATGTTTTTGATGTAAATCTTTTCTACCATTCCACCACGACCACGCGTAGTTTTAAAACGCAAACCAATATCAGTTCCGATAAAAGTACAGTTTGAAACAAAAATATTTCTAGCACCGCCCGACATTTCGCTACCTATTACAAACCCACCATGCGCACGATAAACGATACAATCTTTAACCACCATGTTTTCGGTAGGCACACCACGCTTTCTTCCGTCTTCATCCCTACCCGATTTTACACAAATACCATCATCACCCGCATCAAAAGTGCAACCTTCTACCAATACATCCTTACAAGATTCTACATCCAAAGCGTCACCGTTTTGGGCATTCCAAGTATTGCGAACATGCACTCTTTTTACTGTTAAGTTCCTACAAAGAATAGTATGCAAACACCAAGCTGGCGTATTTTGGAAAGTGGTATTTTCTAACAGTACGTTTTTACAATTATTGAGAACAACCATGTTTGGTCGGAAAAAATCTTTATACGGTTCATAGTCTTTCAAGGTTTTACCAGCTTGATATTTTATGATGTCTTTTATTTTAGAACCTTCCAAATAACTTTGAGACGGCAACCATTCCTTCCCATTTTCGCTTACTAAACCACCACTTGCCACTAAGTCTTTCCAATCGCTTTCTGTTAATCTTTCCCTAGCAATAGCTCTCCATACTTCACCATGACCATCTAAAATACCTTCACCCGTAATGGCAACATTTACCAAATTAATTCCAGATACTGGAGATTGGTTACGAGGCGAAGCATGACCTTCATACTCACCCAATACCAATGGATACTGTGTTTTATCATCCGTAAACTGCAATAAAGCTGAATGGCTAATATGAAAATTTACATTGCTTTTTAAAACTATTGGCCCAGTAAGCCATAACCCTTGAGGTACTAAAACTACTCCACCACCTTTTGCTGAACACGCATCAATAGCCGCATTAATACTTTTTGTATTTAAAGTAACGCCATCAGCAACTGCCCCATACTTTACAATATTGAACGTGTCTTTCTTAAAAGTTGGTAGAACAGCCTTGGGAAGATGATTCCAAGAATAGGTTTCTATTTGTGCAGTCAGGCTTATAACAGCTGAGAAAAATAAGGTTACAAGGCAAACAACTTTATTCATTTTATTTTCTGTTTTATTAATGATTGATTATGACAACAATTAAGGCTTCGCAAGTTGCGAAGCCTTAATTGTCTAAACTGTTAAAAGTATTTAATTAATAACCATAATCTTGGGTCAATGTTTTATTGCTAGCATCTATTACAATTTGTGGTAATGGAAATAACTCACTATGGTTTGGCTTAAAGCCACTACCCAAAATAGAGAATGTGCTAACAATTGGTGGAATAGGTGTTGAAGTACTTGGTCCTGCAACCCACCCTACTTTTGTATTAATGGGCCTTGCATAAGTTTGGGTAACTGTAATACCCAATTTTTTTCCATAAAAATTACTACCACTAACCCACAAAGTTGAATCATCAACAGCAGTTGCTTGTTGACCAGGATTTCCAGCATCTCCCGGATAATTAAAGAACATTGATGATGGCAATGGACCAGAAATGGTATAAGAAGGCGGTGATGCCATATAACTAGTTGTTGCCATAACCAAATTGTAACCCAATGTGTTTATATTTTTCTGAGTTTCACTGATAGCAGTGCCCAAAAGTCCCCATCTTTTTAGGTCATATTTACGAACTCCTTCTCCCCCAAATTCAAGTGAGCGTTCTCTAACTATTGCCTTAAAAAATCCATCTTTATCGGTTGGGATAGTTCCTATCAATGCAGCATTACCACCAAATCCTCTTGTTCTTACGGCAGCAAAAGCATTATAAGCAGCAGAACCTGTGGCAACACCATTATTCAATTCATTATCTGCCTCCGCAAACATCAATAATACATCTGCATATCTTATCAACGGCCAATCTAATCCCCAATATAATGAACTGGAAGGGGCAGGATTAGAAACCCAGTCTGCTCTAAACTTACCATCTCGTAGAGCGGTAATTTTTGAACCCACTTTAGAGTAATCTTGCATAACATCATAAGGAGCTATCGTGACATCTCTTCTTAAATCATTAGCATCGAATAAATAAAAATAAGTAGGCAACATTAATAACGATGCACTTCCTGATGAATAGGTTATGGTTGGCGTAGGAACACCTGTTGCATTTGGCAATACAGATGTGATTGTACCACCAAACTTTGGCCCATTATACAACCCAATTTTGCTATCAGTAGAACCTGTTCCTCCACCCATTGCAACCTGAAATATTATTTCATTGTAAGGATCAGTAGTATGTGCGCAAATACCATTTTTAAAGAGAGACTTAAAACTTGGATTCAACTTATGTTCACCACTATTAATGATGTCATTGCACTCATTCCATGCAATTTGATAATAATCTTTATAGTGCGCTTCGTCTCTTGAAATGGTAAGATCTTTTCTTAAATCATATCCTCCTCTATACAAAGCAATCTTTGCACGTAAAGCTTTCACAGCACCTTTAGTAATTCTTTCGTCTGGCGCATCGTCAGTCAGAGCAGTAACTTGAGACCTCCAAGGTACCATCGACTCAGCTGTTAAAAGGCTATTTAAAAGGGTATCATAAATTACATTTCTATCTGTTTTGCCTATAAATAAATTTTTAGAAACCTCTGATGGCAAAAATTGTGCAGGTACGTCACCCCAGTTTCTTATTAATTCCAAATAAAATTGTGCTCTCAAGGTTAAAGCCTCACCATATAATCTTTGAAGTTCATTGTAATCTTTTCCACTACCGCTTTTAAAAAGAGGCATTCTTTGAATGTTGTAGATACAAAGGTTAGCACGCTCAATTCCTTGGTACAACTGCACATAAGGAGAATAGAGTTGTAGATTAATAGACGATGCGTTGTAATGTGCAATGTCTCCCCTGTCATTATCACCTGCTTTGGCAGATGCAATTGTTTCATCATTATCTAATGAATAATACATGCTCAATCTAATTCCATAACCCTGATCCCCAGCTAAGTCTTGATAAATTCCCAAAACCGCCATACCAGCAGTGTACACATTACTGTAAACATCTGTAGTTGTTAACAAAGATGGCGTTTCGGGAGATAGAAACTTTTTGCAAGAACCTAAACCCAGAACAATTGAACCAGTTACAGTGAATAATGCAATTTTTTTAAAATATTTATTTCTCATTTTATTATATTTATAGAAAGATTAGAAATTAAGATTAATGCCACAAACATAACCTCTACTACGAGGGTAAGCAGAATAATCAACACCGGGTGTTAATGGAGAATCACGTCTAGTGTTTACTTCTGGATCATAGCCTGTATAGCTAGTGATTACAGCTAAATTGTTTACAGTGGCATAAAAGCGCAACTTAGTAAACGTTAATTTCCGCATGAATGTAGCAGTAACTGGCACTGAATACCCAATGGTAATATTGTTAATTCTTAAGAATGAGGCATCTTCTAAAGCCCATGAATTAGGCGAAAATGCAGAAGAAGATGAACCAACTGATGGTAACCAGATTGAGGCATTTTTATTTATTGACTCAAGGGTTGCAGGATCTACACCTACAAGTACTTTGTTTACATATTGCTGATAAGCTACTCCATCATTATTTGTAACCCTCCATCTGTTATTCATAACAGCTAACATATTTGCTCCTGGGGTGTAACCGCTTGTAAACTCTAATTTGTTGTCATTTACAATCTTTCCACCAATACGATAGTTAACAAATATGCTTGCATCCCAATTTTTATATTTGAATGTTTGCGTTAAACCCCCAAAACATAAAGGCTGAGCATTTCCTAAAATGGTTCTATCATTTACATCAACAGTACCATCACCATTTAAATCTTTATACTTTATGCTTCCTGGTTGAAGTGTGGAAGCTGTTGCAGCAGTATCGCTAACAACACCCTTCTTTAATGTATAAGTACCTAATGCTAAACCATTGCTTGTTTTTGTACCATTTGGTGTCCAATCAAAATCTTTGGTTGTATAAAAACCATCATTAACGTATCCATACATAGATCCTACTTTCTCACCTACCTTAACTATGAAGTCCGCAAGGTTACTTGATCCTGCCCATTTAGAATTTTGTAGATAAAAGTTCTGTCTAGATCCTAAACTCTTAATTACATTCTGATTAGCAGACACATTGAAAGTAAAACTCCAAGTAAAATCTTTTGAACGAATTATTGTTCCTGCCAATTGTAGTTCAATGCCTCTGTTGTTAGTAGACCCAGCATTTTGAATTTGTGAAGTATAGCCTGAAGATTCTGGAACAGGAACTTTCACTAACAGTTTATTTGTGGTGTTTGAATACAAGTCAACGGTAACTTGAAATTTGTTTCTAAATATGCCAAAATCAAATCCTAGATTTCTTGACAAAGTAGATTCCCATTGAAGATCAGGATTTGCCAAATTTGGAACATTATACCCAGAAGCAAGTAAACCACCTAAAGCATAAGAAGAAGCAGGATCAGATGATGTATAATATTGGTCAGAAAGTCCATTAGGAATACGAGCATTCCCAACTACCCCATAGGAAAACCTAACTTTTGTATCTGAAATATATTTATTTATCCTCTCCATAAAATTTTCTTTTGAAAGACTCCAAGAAACCCCTGCCGAAGGAAATATACCCCATCTATTCGCTTCACTAAACACATTAGCAGCATCTGCTCTGACACTTGCGGTAAACTGATATTTTTGCTGTACATTAATTTTTGCACTCGTAAAAAATGATAAAATATTTGTAGGATCTTCTGATGAAGTTGTTGAAAAACTAGGATGCAACGCATCTAATGGTCTACTATTACCCATATTTGCTAAAGCACTTCTAGGAGTAATTCCTTTGGGCATATACAATGATTGAACAAAATTCTGAGTTGCTACATTCTGATACGTTTCTTCTCCTATTAATAATGTAATAGGATTTTTATTAATTTTAGTTGTGTAAGTAAATACATTCGAATTGTTCAATATTACTTTCTTGTTTCTTTCAATAGAAGCACTTGGCTTACCAGCACCATTCCTCTTGGCAAAAATTGTTATAGTATCATTAAATACATTCTTTTGCACATCTGCAATATCGTAACCTACAGTCGTTCTGAAAGAAAGTGACTTTGTTAATTGTAAATTTAAATAACTATTAACTACAAAATTGTCCGTTACATTGTTTCTGTACATCTGTTTGTTTAGCAGTGAAGGATTAATTAGAAATAACCCATTACCACCTGTTAAATTCTCAAATGTAGGGTCAAATCCATCTGCACTTTCACCAGCTTTAAAAAATGGTTTGTAACGGATTATTTGGCGTAGGAAACTTAATGATTGATCACCATTTGGATCTGTTGTTCCAGATCCATCCACCGTAGTGCGATTGTAACGTACACTGAAACCTAGTTTTACATTATCGTTTGCCTTGTGGTCAAATTTAAATGTTACCAATTTTCTGTCGTATTCAGAATTTTGGAATATTCCATCCTGTGCATTATCTGTTAAGCTCAAATAATATTGTGTTTGAACGTTTCCACCAGATACACTTACATTATGTGTTTGCTGTAGCGCATTTCTTCCAAACATTTTATTCTGCCAATCAAATTTCGGAACATTTTTAAAGCTGTCTACTGTATGCCAAGTATTGCCATAAGTGGAGATTCCACTTGAATCCTGTGCTGTTGTAAAAAATTGTCTTTCATATTGTAAAAGCATAAAATCATGAGGGTTCATCACGGCTAATTCCTTACTAAGCTGATTCAATCCAACAGAACCGTTATAAGAAACGGTCATCTTTCCTTTTGTATTCTTTCCACCTTTTGTAGTAACAACCACAACACCATTTGCTGCACGTGCTCCATAAATGGAAGTTGCAGAAGCGTCTTTCAAAACATCAATAGATTCAATGTCTTGTGGTGCAATCAATGAAAGCCCTTCATCAGATTCTATACCATCAATTATGTACAAGGGTGCATTACTTTGAGTAACTGATCCTCCACCACGAACCTGAATTTGAACTTGCGAACCAGGAGCACCTTCGGAAGTGGTAACCTGCACGCCTGCCAATTTACCTGTTATCGCTTCTTCTGCTGAATTTACAACTACATCTTTCAAGTCCTTAGCCCCAATAGTTGAAACACCCCCAGGTATATCTTTTCTTTTTATAGTTTGATAGCCAATTACAACTACTTCATCACCAACCACGTCTGCACTTAGCTCCATTTTAATAGCTAGCTTTTCATCGCCTTTAGCTTCCACCAACTGCGTTTTGTAGCCAACATAGCTTATAGTAAGGTAAACTGACTCTTTACCCACTTTTACCTGAAGAGTAAAATCTCCTTTGCTATTTGTTTTAACGCCTTTGTTTGTTGCTTTCAAAACAACACTTGCCCCCTCTAATGGATTTCCTTTTGCATCCACCACATTACCCTTTATTTCTCTTGACTGGGCTAAGAGAGTTGCAGAAAAAAGTAGTGGGAGAATGAATAAAAACAGAAATTTCTTCATAATCATCAATCGTTTTATAAAATTTAATAATACCTAGTTCCTTATTTGAGTTCACAAAGTTGGCGAAATTAATAGTACAACGTGCAAAACCATCACGCACTATCCTGCCAAATTTATGTTTTTACTGCTTTATGAATGTTTGAGATACCTTTTTCATTCCTGCTTTATAGGTTAATATGTAAGTACCTGATGCCAATTTAGAAACATCAATCACTTCCTCGATAGAATTTTTTGCAATGCTCTGCGTCAACAATTTTTTTCCATCAATAGAAAAAACAGTCACATCTCCGATACCATTTGTTTTCTCATGAACTAAACTCAAGGTATTATGAGCAGGATTCGTCTTAATTCTGCAGCTACTTTTTGTGGCGTTATTCTTTACCACCAACACATTACTGTAAGTTACTGCTCCGCTTTTGTCTTGTATTTTGAGCCTATAGTATGCTGAGTTTGCTTTGCTGGATGGTGCATCGATAAACGCATAATCATTTGATTTGCTCAATCCTCCATTTGCATTTACTAAACCAATAGCATTAAATGTAAATCCATCATTACTTCTTTCAATACTAAAAGCTTCTGTGTTTAACTCATTGCTTGTTGACCAATTTAGTGTTACTTGTTGTTGTTCGTTTGCTGCAGCTTTAAAAGCAATAAGTGAAATAGGTAAAGTTTTAGGCGCAACTAATTCATTCAAATACAATTCAAGCATGGTATATCCACTTGAGTCAACGGTGTTTCCGTCTGTTGAATCACTTGGGCTTAAACCCTTTGCTATTTCCCAAGCATCTGGAATTCCATCATGATCACTATCAGTTGGTGCAATAGCTGTAGTGTCATAAGCTGGCCATCCGCCTATTGAATCTTGCGTATCTATAATACCTATGTTTCCTTTTCCGAAGTAAGTACTTGTTGAATTTGTGGCATGTTGAGAGGCTGTACCAGTCAATGTTTCATGAATTATTCTTCTATCAAGTGTATCTCTTTTGGGATAAGTGTCTCCCACACCTTCTAAAACAGAATTAAATGCATCTAAAGCTGTTTGCATCACAATAGGTTCGTTTACTGTTGGAGCGGCAAGCTTAAAAGAGTCAGCATACGAAGCTGGATAATATTTTGGATTCAATCCTAAATAATTGTTTGCTGTAACGGTAGGCACGCCATAAACATAATTGCCAGACATATATGCTTTTCCTTTTAACCTAGAAGCCCATGCTGGAACATAAGCATCTGTAGCATTCCATATTATTTTACCTTTAGATGCAGGCGTTGCTGGCCCAGGTTTATAATAATTATTCATTATGTTCACCTCGGCTCTTCTCAAGGCAAAGATTGGTTTGCCTGTATCTGCAATTTCTATTTCATTCCCATAGCAACCTAAATCGCTTCCCCAATTATAGATAACATTGTTTCTGTAATCCAAATAAGCTAACGTGTCGTGGGTTCTTGAACCATTAAAACGTATGGCACGGCTATGGTGATGCGCCAATAAATTATGGTGATAAGAGGCATACTGTCCTCCCCAAACACCTGCATATCCATGGCTACCTTTTCCGTTATAAGATGCATTTAGGCTTTCGCTTACCAAACACCATTGAACGGTGGAATATTTATTGTCGTAGAATGTAGCAGCTTCTTCCATAGACCAACTCATGGAGCAATGATCTACGATAAAATTGGTTGAGTTTTCTATATCAAGTCCATAAACAGCAGGATTATTGGTTTTAGAAACATCTCCTGGGCGAAAGTGCATATATCGGATAATCAGGTTTTTTCCATAAATCTTCACCATCCCTCTTTTCGTACAAATACCATCACCAGGAGCGGTTTGCCCTGCAATAGTCATATTTGATCGTTGAACTTTTAGGGGAGTCAATAAATCTATTATTCCTCCTACCCTAAAAACGATGGTCAAGGGTTGTCCTGGAAAAGCATTAAAGGCCTGACGAAAACTACCCGGCCCATCATCTGCCAATGTAGTTACTTCATATACTTTACCTCCACGACCACCTAATGAATATTTTCCATATCCCTCTGCTCCAGGAAAAGCCAATTGTTGTGCCTTTGCACTACTCATCAACATTAAAAGAAAGAATAAAGTGGAATTGGTTGTTGTAACTACCTTTTTAAAGGATTTAAAAAAGGCAAACTTTGTGTGAAGTTTAAACATATTGCAATCATTTGAGAAGATAAAAATAGCCTTAAATGTATTATTTAAAACTTAGGTGCGAAGATATTTGGCACAAGAATAAAAACTATCCTGTTCTCTCACGCAAACAAGAAACAGCGTTTAATGATTTTTTCTTTTATACTTTATTAAAAAGCAGGGTTTGGCTTTAATTAATTCTCTCTTTACTACTTCTTTGCGCAAAACCTTTATGGGCTTTGCGGTTAAATTGCCCTCCATTATAAAACTAAATAAAAGGGGCGTTTAGTTCAATTCGTCTACTTACGCTGTTTAAGAAAGTTTCTTTGGTTTACATCTCAATTGCTTAACTATTCTCTCACTATCTATAGTTACCCATTGTTTTACAATCACAGTCATCTTCCGGTGAGATGTTCATTTTTTTACAAAAAGTTTTATAAAATCCAATTCGCTCATTTCTATTATCACTTACCTCCTTTTTGATAGTATTACATTCTAACCCCCCATTAATGATGTTAATCGTCATGCCAAAACCAGCTTTTCTGTTTAGTGCAAGGTCTTGAGGTGTAGGTATCCATTTACCACTCATTACTTCATGGCAACTAGGTTTTGGTTTCTGTGCTTTCATCCAAAACCATAAAGCCACTTCAAAAGCCACCGTACCATTTTTGCAAACTAGTTCGGGTTGCTGCACCAAGGGCAGTTTTAAATCATCGCCGGCCAATCCATAATTGTAAGTGTAGGAGAGTTGCAATGGTCCACGACCATAATAGTTTTTGCCCGGAACTGGCTTATATTGGCTTGTGCCACCTGTGTTATAAACCGGGCAAGGCTTTTTTAAACAGTCTTGTTCTTCCTTATACACCAATCCCCAAACATAAGGTCCACCGTCAGCTTCAGGCCATCCATCGGTGGTTTCATGTGCCACATTAGCAAAAAAAGCCATTAGTTCAAGTTTGTTTTGCAACTCATTTCCTTCGGTGGCAAATGTTGGAAACTTTAGTGTGGCAGCAACAAAAGATTCATAAGTGTAGAGTTTATCATGATGCGGAAACAATTGTTCGTACTGTTGTTTTGAGAGTAATTTTTTGATTGGATTTTCGGCAGCCAATGAATGTTGAAGTCCACAATTCATCAATAAACAAATGAAGAAGAGGAGAAATAAGTATGTACTTTTTTTCATGATTACTTTTTTAAGATTATGCTGCGCAATAAGGTCTTTCAAAATGCTTATTGTTCTTTCAATTCAAAAATAAAGACTATGTCATTTAAAGAAGGTTAAAAAATAGCGGGATTGGTAGGAGCAATCAAAAAGATGGAAAAATAAATTTCTTATAATAAAATGTTTTGTATAAGTATCTGCCATAAAAAAACAAGCATTCCTCTTCAAGATGTCCGCCACATTCACCATTCATCTTTAATCAATAATAACCTTGTTTCATTTCTACCCAATTGATGATTGTTTCTGCTTGTTCTAAACCTGCATTACTAACTTTTACACTTAGGTTTCCATCATATCCCATTGCAAGATGCAGCGTATCATAAGCTACTCTAAAGTTTAAAAGCATCTTTCTATCCACCTTTCCCAATTCCTCCTGATACCATTCCACACTTTTTCTTCCTTTTCTCTTCAATCCAAAATAACCATCCAACGCTTCCAAAATACCAGAGTAGGCAGTGTTTCCTGCCATCTTCACATACTTTTTATCATGATAAAATCCATCTTCCTTTTGCGCTTTAGTACTCAATATTTCTTTTGCATTATCTAAATATCGGTGCGCTTCCTCAATATGTTTCATGCTGGTAAAACTAATCTATAAGTTGAAAGTCAAGAGTTGAAAGTTTAAAAGTAAAAAGTCGAAAGTCAAGAGAAGATAGTTTTAAAAAAGCAAAAGGCTACTCTATAAAGGGTAGCCTCTTGCTTAACTCATCATTCAAAACTCAACCCTAATTTGCCGCCCTTGTTATTGGTGCACTATAATTTCTTCTTGGATCTGTGCCACAAGCCGCCATTTTAAAAACATAAGGAACAAAACTTGGCAAACCATCAATTTCTAAAGAGTGAGAAGTAGTTGTTTTTGTTACCCAAACACTTGCATCCGTTGCAGGATGAGGCGTAAACAATATTTCATAAAACTTGGCCTTAGGCATTGCTTTGCAACTAGCCAACACCTTATTACTAGCCTGTTGCGTAACAACATTAAAACCAGTAACCACTCCAAAAGCACCAATTTTAGCTTTTGAAGCCGCTGTGTGCATTCCTGCCGACAAAATTTTTGTTTCGTCGCCACCGCTAGTCAACTGCACATACGCACACTCCACGTGAATCATACCTTCCAAAATTTTCCGTTCATCATCTTTATCAGACGTTTGCGTTGGCGTACCATTATGAGCCAATGCTAATTTTCCCTGAAATTTAATCCGCTGTGCCGTAATTACCGTTAACGCAGGCGAAGGCGTTGCGTAGGTTGCGATACTTGCCGCCATCTTCGTTTCTATACTTTCCACTTCTATCACAAACTCAGGGTCTGTGTAAGTGTCTATCGAATAATTAATTAGAACATCTGCCATTTTATGATTTTTTTAAAAGAATGAAAATAATCCGTTGAAAGTAGTCTTATTGTAACGGGTAATTAAAATTTTATTTCGTAAGAACCCTATTTACTTGATGACGAAAACCAAAAACTTCATCACTTAATCGAAAAAGTTCATCATAAAAAACATTTTCTTCATCAAATAATTATGGAACTTCATCAAAAAAACCAAAAACTTCATCAAGTATTTGGAAAACTTCATCAAGAAAGTCAAATACTTCATCACTTTTTTCAATTACTTGATGAAGTTTTTGAGGATTGGTAAGCTATATTTGACTTTCGGATATAGGAATAGGACAACATTTACAAATAATTTAGACTATGGTTATCAATCAAATAAAAACTAAGAAAGGGTGCTGCTTGGTGCTTTTAATACTGGGAATGAGTTTTTCTGTAAGAGGATTTGGACAGACAATTTACAAGGGATTTATAGGCGTGTATCCAATTGAGTTGGTTATAGATGATTTTTATGGTGATAAAGAAATAACGGCAGTGTATTCTTACATGAAATTCTGCGACCCGATTCCAATTAATGGTGAGCATCATAAAGATTCATTAATACTTTATGAAAAGGACAAGAATTGTAAAACATCAGCCATTCTACTATTCGATAAATATGATAAAAATGCTAAAATCATTGAGGGGACATGGAAAAATTTATCAACTAAAAAAGAGCTCAAAATAACTTTGAAAAAGGATTATGAAATTGAAGATGCTTATGCAGATAGCATTGAATGGAAGAATAGAGAAATATTGCAACCTGTTTCGCTAGAGGATTATTATTTTAAAGTTGTTACTTCAAAAGAAAAGAATGCATACGGTGTTGTAACTGGAGTAAAAATATTTCAAAAGGGTACTGGACAATTAGTTCAAACGCTAAAGGCAGATGAATGTGAAATTAAGAGACTAAATAGCATTTATATTGGTGATTTTAATTTTGATGGGATAGAAGACTTTTCTCTTTTTCAATCTCATGCTGGTGCTGGTCCAAATACTTCATTTATGTATTTTTTGTTTAACCCCAATACAAAAAAATTCTTTGATTCAAAATTTGGGGGTACTTCATTAGAGTTTGATTCAAAACGAAAGAGAATTTATGAAATGAATTCATGTTGTGCAGGTCATAATCAAACCACCGCAGAATATAAAGTTGTAAATAATAAAATGGTTTTATTGGAAGAACATTGCTGGATTTGGGATGAGAAAAAGCAAGATATGGTAGAAAGAAAAATGAAAGATTGCCGTTGATGTTTTATTCATATTTCCCATCCATTCGCCGTTGTTTCCTCTTTTAAGCAACAACAATAAATTCAGCGTTCATTCAAAAACCTGTCAGGTCTTGAAGACCTGACAGGTTTAATTGGGACATAAAAATTATCTATTTTAGCATCTACAACTCAATAAATACGGTCTTATGAAACATAAAAACGTCTTCCTATTGCTTGCTTTTGTGCCACTGTTTTTGATGGCACAAACTAAAGACTACAACTACTATTATACTAGTGGAAACGATTTGCTACAGAAAGGAAATTGGAAAGAAGCCTTGGCCATGTTTGATAGTGCATTGTTGTTTCAACCGAAAAGCTCGAATGCCTACATTGGCAGGGGTGGAGCTAAAGTATATAGTGATCTATTTGAAGAAGGATTAAAAGATTATGATACTGCAATATTGTATGCTGAAAAAAAAGATAAGCTAAGTTTTTACAGGAAGAAAGAAAATGCGCTTGAAAGTGAAAAGCTAAGGAATTATTATTATTTTGATCAAAAACTAGCCATTTATAATGAGGCAATGGCTGCTTTTCCAGATTCTGCAAGTGCTTATTCGGACAGGTCATTTTTGTATTATTTTAAGGGGAAGTACGAGGAAGCCTTGGATGATGCAAAAAAATCGATGAAAATTTGCCATACTGTTGATGGATATTCCATATTGGCGTTGGCAATGGCTAAGACAGGTGATTATTCTGAGAAAAGAATTAGGAGTGAGTATGACAAATGCATTGAAGAATTTCCAAATGATGCAGCGAGTTATTTTAACAGAGGAGTATATTTTGATGGAAAACGGAAATCATTAATGAAAAATCATCCTAATAGTGAACAAAACAAAGAAATGTTGGACTTGCAAGAGAAATCTCTTTTAGATTTTAGTAAGGCGGTTTCACTTAATCCTAATGAGTCCATTTATCAATCCTTTTATTGTAGGTTGAAAGTAAATTCAAATAAATTTAGTAGTGATGAAATATTGAAGGATTATCAATCTTGGATAGACCATTGCCCAACGAGTAGACAACCGTATTCTGAGAGGGCAATGTATTATGCATCGCTGAAACGATGGGAGGACGCCATTGTAGATATAGATTCTTCCACAAAGGATATTAAAAGTCCATTAGCGATTCTCTACAAAGCAAATTTTAAGGATCTATCAGGCAATTATACGCCAGAAGATATTTTGAAAGATTTGGATAAGGCGGCAGCATTAAAAGCAGAAAAAGGTTTTGTTGTCTTTAATGATGAAATGTACAAACGGCTGAAGGCTAAGTATGGTAAATAACTTCAAAGAAAAAGTACCATTATGATATATTCCTGTTTTGAAACAAATCGAATATTTTGACTAGTCTTGTTTATTATATCGCTTGGTGATATTTAAGTTTCATCTTTTTTATTCAACTTATTACCAATAAAAAAGGCCTCAAATTGAGGCCTTTTTAAAATGTTTTAAGCGGCAAGCTTTTCTTTTTTTCTTTTTATTTGATTAACGATAGATTCCATTGCAGAATCGAATGACTCTTCGAATGATTTAGAAGATGTCTTTACAAAAAACTCATGTTTTGGAACGTGCACCTTAATCTCTACAACCTTATCTTTAATGTTATGGACTAGGTTATCCAACTTTAAAAACACATCTACTTTTGTAATCTTATCATGAAAAGTGTTTAGCTTTTCTACTTTTTTTGAAACAAATTCTAATAACTTTTCGTCTGCGTCAAAGTGCACTGTTTGAATGTTAATGTTCATAGCAACTCAATTTAAATTTTGAAATAATAAAGAATGTCGTGTAGTTTTCTTTACATAAGCCTTGTTATTAAATTATCACACCACTAATGTACAGAGAAAAGATTTAATAAAAAGATAATCTTGAAAAAAAATATAGCTAGGTTTTTTTAACCACAAGGCTCACTTAGAAATCACCAAGAACCAAAGGTTGTATGAAATCGTTACTTAGAAATTTTAATGTGGAATCAAAACCGTTGGATCCCTTGTTTTTCCCTTGTGAAGTTTGTGGTAAAGATGCTGCGATTGAAAACCTTACGCTTTGGGATGCGCTTTATTAAAAACATCTTTCAATTTGTCAATTGTATTATGGGTATATACCTGTGTTGAAGCCAGACTAGAATGTCCTAAAAGTTCTTTTACCGCATTTAAGCTTGCTCCATTATTCATTAAATGGGTAGCAAAACTGTGGCGAAGTATATGCGGACTTTTCTTTTTGATGGTTGTAATGGTAGATAAATACTGATTTACAAATGTGTAAACCTTTCGCTGCTGCAATGCCTTACCCTTTTCGTCAGTAAATAAATTGGTAATGCCTTCTATTTGAACAGATTTTTCTGCCACATATTCTTTTAACGAATCCCTCATTTCTGTGGAAATGGGCACAATCCTTTCCTTATTTCCTTTTCCCAAAACTTTTATCTGCGATTTTGAATAGTCAACATCACCTTCTTTAATAGTAATAAGTTCCGTTAACCGCATCCCTGTAGAATAAAATAGCAACAGCACTAGGCGTTCTGTTCTTCCTTTCCAATCATCAGGAAACTCTACATGGTTAAATAAGGTTTGCATGTCATCTTCCAATACAAACTCTGGCAAACGTTTATTAATCTTGGGGGTATGCACGGTAATCATGGGACTAACTTCTAGCTTACCCATTTTCATAAGGTACTTAAAGAAAGATTTTAGAGAAGAGGCTTTTCTATTGATTGACTTTGAACTAATGTCATCACTCTTTAACGAAGCCAACCAAGTACGAATAAAGGTGGGGAGTATTTTGGATATCTCAGGAGAATCGAATGAATCTACTAAGAAAAGGAAAAACTGTTCCAAATCATTTCGATAGGCTTCAATAGTATGGAGAGAGTACCTCTTTTCGAACTGGAGATAATCTAAAAAAGATTGTATTTCTGGGTGATATTGCTTAGTAATAGACATAAAAAAGTAGCCTAAGGTATTGAACCAAGGCTACTTGAATATATTTGGGGATAAATAGTAACGTTCGAATCTACTTGTCTACTAGCTTTCGTTAGCTAGTTTTTGCTTGTAAATTGCTTTAAGAACTTGTGTACGACGAACAACACTTGGCTTAGTAAATGTTTGACGCTCTCTTAATTGCAAGAGAGTTTTGCTTTTTTCAAACTTCTTTTTGTACTTCTTTAGCGCCTTGTCAATGTTTTCGCAATCTTTTGAGTCGATTATTAGCATAATATTTATTCCTTTTTTTAAATTTGGAGTGCGAAAATAGTGGAAAAGTTTTAATTTCCAAATAAGATATTTACCGTATGCCTATTCCTTAATAAATTGCGCCCATGTTTACAGGAATAATTGAGCAAATGGGGCTTGTAGAAGCCATAGAAACGACAGGAACAAATGCTACGTTTTGGATTTCATCCCCTCTTTCAGCAGAACTTAAAATAGATCAAAGCGTTAGCCACAGTGGAGTGTGCCTTACAGTAGAAGAAATAAAGGACAATAAACATAGAGTAACTGCCATAGAAGAAACGCTCAACAAAACCAATCTGGGTACATGGAAAACAGGCACTTTGGTAAACTTAGAAAGATGCATGATAATGAACGGACGACTAGACGGACATATTGTGCAGGGACATGTAGACGCAACGGCAGTGTGCATAAAGAAGCTGACGCTGAATGGTAGCTGGGAATATACCTTTGAGTTCGACACTCAGTTTGCCCATTTGGTGATAGAAAAAGGTTCTATCTCTGTTAATGGCACAAGCCTTACCTGTTTTAATGTTACCAACAACTCTTTTACGGTTGCCATTATTCCTTACACATTCGAACATACTAACATGAGCCAACTTGAGGAAGGGCATTACATAAATGTTGAGTTTGATATTATTGGTAAATACATTCAACGGATGGCACAATTGAAAAAAGACTGAAATATAGTTTTATGAAAGACAAATTTTTGGGCTCTTACAGAAACTATCTTCTATTACTATTAATTTTATTGATTGCTTATCTGCCCTTATCCAGTTTTCTGTTTGCTTTAAAAAACGATGCTTTCACAGATAACTTTCCCGATAAATTCTTCTTTAGTTCCGCTCTTCATAGTGGTCATTTGCCGCTTTGGAATCCCTACATGAATTTTGGCTTTCCTATTTATGCCGATTTCGGCTTTGCATTCTATAATCCTATTACTTGGTTGTTTGGAATAATAGGCTACAATGCCTTCACATTTACCATAGAGGTTTTATTGTACATCTATTTGGCAGGGGTAAACATGTATCTACTTTGCAAGTATCTCTCCTTTCAAAACCGGGTTTGCTTGGCGGTTGCTTCTATGTTTATGTGTTCTGGTTTTTTTGTAGGAAATCTGCAACATATTAACTTCTTAACTGCGACCGCCTTTGTGCCTTTGGTAGTAAAATATTTATTGTCTTCGCTCTCAAATCCGAGTTTAAAAAACAGTTTCTATTTAGCAATAGCTTTCTTTTTTGTTATCATGGGAGGGCATCCTGCAATACCAATTGCTACAGTTTATTTTATGCTATTTATTACTGTATCGTTTTTGATAAATCATTCAGATTTTATTTTAAAAAGAATTGGTTACTTAATATTAGCAGCGGTAATCTTTCTTTCACTAAGTATCCAAATAATATATAGTTATCTAAATATTCTCCCTTTTTATTCGAGAGGAATGCCGGTAGCCCAAGACGATTTAGCTAATGTGGGTACATCAATCTCCTCTCTAATTTCATTTATTTTGCCTTATTCATCAACAAAAGGAGATGCCTTTTTTGGTACAGACTTGTCCATGAGAAATTTATATCTATCAATAGTGGCAATCCTTGTTATCGTTGCCATCAAGCCCACAAAGAAGTCTTTTCCTTTTATTATTATTGGCTCAATATTTTTCCTATTTGCTTTAGGAGGAGATATTAAGCATTTGCTATATAATCATTTGCCAGGGTTAAGCTATATACGTATCAATGGTGAATTTAGAATGTTTACTATCCTTTGCTTTTGTATTGCCGGTGGTTATAACTTAAATTATCTACTTGATAATCTCCACGTTGAAGTATTTCAAAAGCATCTTAAAATCGTCGGACGGTATTTTCTTATGGCATTAGTCGTATTCTTTTTAATAGTTCTTGGTAATACGCTTACAGATATACATTTAAAAGAATCTAGTTTTAAGGTTTCTATTTCCTCTTTAAAAGAGTTTTTACATAACCTTTCTTTCAAGGATTGTTTACTAATAAGTACAGTTATAGCCATCATATTTATATCCACTTTTCTTGTTTTAATTAAAAAGAAACTATTCCGTCTAATTCCTTTTTTAATAATTCTTGATGTTACCATTAACCTATTTATTTATATGCCCATTACTGGTGTTGGGCAAAAGAGTGTTGCGTTTGTTCAAAGTATTTACAATAGAAGTCCGAAAGGAATACCTATTCCAAGTTTAACCCCTTTAGAAAAATTAGATAGCGTTTCTACAGAAGAAAGTAGTTTAGTGGGCGATTGGAGTTATTATAATAAACAAATAGGAACGAAGAAAATTACGGATTATCCATCCTATTTCCTCTCGCTCGAAAGTTATTTTAACAGTAATAATCCTTCTACCATCAATAAAAAACCATATTTGTTTACCAAGGCTAATGACTCAAAAATTACTGTTAATAGCTATAACCCTCAAAATATTGAGATTACTTGTTCATCATCAAATGCAGACACATTGGTATTTCTGCAAAACAATTATAAGTTTTGGAGTGCAACACTGAATGGTAAGAATCAACCAATTAGTACGGCTTACAATTCGTTTATGGCAATTCCCATTCAGAAAGGGTTGAATAAAATTCAGTTTAATTATCAAGACAAAGGGTTGCTCATTTCGTTCTTGATAAGTATGTTGTTTTTTGTATTTTACACAATGAAAATTTTTCTGGATAAGCGCAAAGCATCTGTCAATTAAAATATATGCACTCAAAACACCTCAAGCAACTCTGTCTCATTACTGTTCTACTATTAGGAAGTACGCTGTTGTCGGTGTTTTTAATTCTTTTATCCCTCGATAGAAATGAACTTATTGCGCATATCATCCGCCTAACCAATAAACCCTATTTGCTCAATCTATTATCTAATAAAATACTCACTCCGCAAAAGTTTACAATCCTAAGATACGGTTTGCAGGTCTCAATTATTCTTGATTGTATAACAATTGCCTTATTGTATCGTTTTAGAAATGGGGTATTGTCGTTACTGAATTTTATTTTTTCTACCATTAAAAATTGTTTTGGTGCTATCAGCCTTGCGCATAATACAAGAAAAGAAAATATACTTCTACTCATCATACTGGCAATTGTATTTTTAAAAGGATTGTATTACATTCTATCATTCGATTTACAATATGATGAAATGTGGAGTTACAATTACTTCACTTCTCGCCCCGTTTATCTTATTTTCTTTAGTTATAATAACTATCCGATTTACGAACTAAGTACGCACCTGTTTAAATGGCTGCCTTTTTCTATGAAGGTGAACCTACGATTACCCCCTTTTTTGATGGGGATATTTTGCATTTTCGTGTTATTTGGTTGCACAAAAAAGATTACGTCACACTTTCTCACCGCCCTTGCAAGCGTCGTATTATTTGCTTGCATGCCCGTTTCGGTGTTTTACATGTTGTATGCACGAGGGGTAATGTTCGAACTTTTCTTTGCCGTTACAGCATTTTTTAGTCTTGTATTTCTTGTAAAAACTCAGCAAAAGAAAAAGTATTTGTTTCTATATGTTGCCTCAAACGTGTTAGGAGCGTATTCCATGCCTACTCATTTGTATTTCTGGGCAGTGTTTTCTTTGGTATCATTTCTTTATTTTATCCTTTATCAAAAATCAGTAATAAAGTCTATCTTACTAAGCAATTTTCTAATCCTAGCCTTAATCGTATTGTGTTATTTGCCAGTATTTTTTGGCTCTGGATTGTCGTTTGTTTTTGGTGCACTTACAGATACCTCTCAATCCACAAATCTATTTGCCAACACAATTGCTTACACCAAAGGCATCAATAACTTCTTTACTGGCAATGTTTATGGTTTGGTAATTCTATCTTTTATGTCTTTTGTCTTTTTGTTTTTATATAAAACAGCGGATTACAAATACCTATTTACATTGCTACTGGTTAACCTATTTATCTTTTTGCCAAGTATAATCTATCTATTTCAACGTGTATTTATCCCCGAAAGAGCTTTGGCTTTTATTGGCTTAGTAATTCCTTTTTTAGGATGCACGCTATTTTATTTTACAAAAAATTCTCTCAAACAATATCAACAGTATTGCATTCTTGCAATTGTTTTTATTGCTGGTTGCGCCATCAGTCATCGGCATGAATACCTAAATTGGAGTGTTCAAAAAGACAAGGATGCCATTAAGCTTTCTACCCTTTTTTTAAAGAATAAAATAGAGACTTGCTATGATAATTCGCCCACTTCCGAGTTCTATTATTTCTATCCAGCTTTAGAATATTATTTTAGTCAGCAGAAAAAAACTATCAACTTTAATATGGCGGAACCTAATAGTCAGCGATATAAACCATTACTTTCCACAGATAATTTTGATTGCATTATAGATAGCATTTATGCCAATGAAGAACCAAGAAGAGTAAAGTATAAAAAGATATTTACTGATAATGCTTATGGATTTAAAGTGTGGCGGTTGAAATAAGGCTAACCAAATGCGACAAAAGCCTAAGCAAATGCCGCATAAGGTTGAACAAATATGATATAAGGTTAACCAAATGCGACAAAAGCCTAAGCAAATGCCGCATAAGGTTGAACAAATATGATATAAGGTTAACCAAATGCGACGAAAGGCTTCCCAAATGCCGCATAAGGTTGAACAAATGCGACAAAAGTTTAGCCTAATGCCACATAATGTTAACCTAATGCCACATAAGGTTAGCCCAATACGACACACCTTTGAACATTTAAGCCTAAACTATTCCTTTATCGTTTCCATCTTTTTCTTGCAAACCATTAGGCTCAGATAGATGGTAATAACAGCTATCAGCATCCCGCCTGCTATATCTCTGGGAAAATGTTCAGCCAAGTATATTCTAGAAAATCCTACTAAAGAAGCGTAAATAAATCCAATTGAAACTATCCATCTGCCCGATATTGCCAAGCAGGCAATAAAGAAAACGGTGAAAGCGGTGGCTGTATGACCCGATGGAAAACTGTGCACTTTGTACAATTCTACGCCAGGAACGGTGTGAATTTGATTGGCATTTGTGATGGCTTTTGTGGGGCGAGCTTGTTCGGGCAATACGTTTTTTAACCCTTGAACAAACAAAGTAGAGATTACAAAACAGGCTATCAATAACCAAATAAAATCTCTTCGGAGGGTTAAAACTAATGCTAAGGCTGTAACCCAAGGCAATACTTCGCCAAAGCGAGTGATGGTAGAAAAGAAGAAATCTGCAACCTTTCCTTGGTCTTGATTGAGTAATAAAAAGAAGGATTCTTTATTGAAAAGAAAGGAGGCAATAAGTAATAATGTGGCCACAACTGTGGTTGCAATAGTGGCTATGCTGAGATTTGAATAATTTAATGTTCGCATGTATTACCTATTAATAAACACAAAAGAAAGAAAAGGAATTGCTACCAATGATTGTTATAGGTAAAAAAGGTTTATTAAAGGGAGTAATAATTGCACTTTACCACAAAGTTCACAAAGAAGAAACACGAAGAACACAAGGTAAAACAGGGTACACAAAGTTCTTGATAGTAATTTTACCTTGTGTTCTTTGTGGTAAAATTTTCCTCGGATTATAAATTATCTAGTTCCTTCCAAATGTCGTCGGCAATTGCGGCTACAGATTGATTGCCATTTATAAAAACAATTTTTTCTTCTCCCTTCAATTTCTCGAATGACTCTAAATACTTTGCCTTTACTTGCTGCAAGTTTTCGAGGGTTTCATAAAGTTCTATCGTGCCTCTTGTGCTATTTAATCGCTTCATAGAAACTTCTGGATCAACATCTATAAAGAAGTTTACATCGGGCTTCAAGGTAGCAGCACTTAGTGCATTGGCCGCAATTACCCAATCAATATCCACATGAACACCATGATAGGCATACGATGAAAAGTAATATCTATCAGAAATAACGGTGTAGCCTTCCTCCATCTTTTTCAATAATCCGTTAATCTCATTGTGCAAATGATCTAACCTGTCGGCCACATTTAGGGCGGCAATGGTTTTATGGTCGGCATTCATACGTCCCTTAAAAATGTTACGTACCAAGGAACCAATGGGGCTGTCGGTAGGTTCGAACGTAGTGTAAACCTTATGCCCAGCAGCAATCAGCTTTTCGGTTAATAACTTCACCTGCGTGCTTTTTCCGCTACCATCAATACCCTCGAATACTATAAATAATTGTTTCATGTAAGTGTGATTAAAATGATTTGTTTCTTTTACCACAAAGGTTTGTTGTCACCTTTATTCAATCCAAATCCTTGTGTTGTTTGAGGCGAATACTCTTTCCCTATCCCCTCTTTTTCTCTTTCCCTAATGAAGAAAAAGGAATCATAGCCACTAACGGTGTAATTAAAATGGGAAGCATCAAGCTTCTGTATCTAACAATTGCGCCTGTAAATGTTACCGTAAAGCCATCCAATAATAAAACGCTCAAGGCTAAATAGAGACAGCAAATATAAAAGGGAGGCATTAGTCTTTTGTGTTTTGCAAATATTAAAAAAGCAATTAGGATGCAAGCATTGAAAAGTGTTTCTCCAAAAGCCATCAGGTAAGCTATGTTTTTAATCTCGGAAAAGTGCGGTCTGATGAATGCAACATCTAAAGCTGTAGGCAGGTAATGAATAACACTTTCTGTAGTAGGCATCAAGGTAGGAACATTGATAGCAGAGTTTCCCTTTAGTAGTAAAAACTCGTGCTGTTTGTTTGCCACATAAAAGAGCGCATTGTAATGGTCGCCCAAAAGTGCCACAGCCATCAATGCCAAGATGCCACCAGAGTAGACAGCAAAGAAATAAAACTGGTGCCGTTGATTGTTTCTATCGGCTAACCACCAACTAAGCACAGCCGGAAACAAGGCAATAGCTACATAACTTTTGATGAAGAAGATAAGCAGAAAAGAAAAAGCAATCATGAGGTAGTGCTTGCTACTGCTTTCCTTTTTGATAACCCGATTGAAGCAATAGAAGAACATCCCCAAAGCAGAAAGAAGAATCCCATCTTTATGTATGCCACTCCCCCAGAATAAAAAGGAGGGCATCAAAAAAATAGGAATAAGCAATAAATACTGGTGAACATTGGTAAAAGATTTTACTAGCCAATAAAAAGCAACCAATCCAAAGAGGTGGAGGAAGTTGAAAAATAGGATGTTAGTGAAGTAATTAGTACGGCTAAATACATTACAGATAGCAAGGAATTTAATTATCAGGTTGTCTTTCAGATCGTTCCAATAAGAGTTGGATCCAGAAAACAAGCCGCCCCTTTCAGCGTAATTGCTCATAAAAAGAGATTTTACAAACAAGAGAGGGTTGTGTAGTAGCAATTCTGTTTCGGGGAGGCTTTCTCTATAAAAGCGCCAAGTATCTGCCCCTGCCCGTTGTGCCGGAAAGTTGAAATACATGCCATAAGCCACACCAGCAAAGACTTTTAGTACAAATAAGCCCACCAGTAGCCACCAAGCAATGCCCGACTTTTTTAAAAAGGGGATGCGTGTAATGATAAAACTAAACAGCAGGAGGTATAATAAAAATGGGATGATGTCTACTTTCATTGAAGTTATTTTTTGCCACTGAGGCACAGAGAAAACAGAGAAGAAATATGTAGAAACATAACTTATTTTCTGTTTTCTCTGTGCCTCAGTGGCAATCTTTATTCTTAATAAATTACTCTTTTTATATCCAACCTAAGTTTTCCAAAATTTAATATAAGACCAACCTTACAGCCAGATATTTTCAAATAGTTGATTACTTGGGCATAATCCTCGTCCGAAATGCCACCTTCTTTTGCTTTTACTTCAAGCACTACGATATCATCAACAATAAAATCTGCGTAGAACTTATGTGCCAAAACAATATCCTTGTATGGAATAAAGTATTCTTTTTCGCGCTCAAAAGGAATTGTATGGGCATTAAACTCATACTCAAATGCATCTTTATACACGATTTCAAGAAACCCTGAGCCAAGTGTTTTGTGAACTTCAACGCCAATACCTATTATGGTATCAGTTTCTCCTTGTAATGGATACTTGTTTTTATCAAAAATTTGCTGAGCCATAATTATTTATTTGCCACAGAGGTACGGAGAATACATAGAAAAGGTAAACTATAATTTTCCTCCACTTTTTTCTGTGCCTCAGTGGCAAATCTTTACCCCACTATCACTAAGTAATAATTCTTCTTGCCTTTTTGCACCAAAATATATTTGCTTTGTAGTAAATCTTCTGCCGCAAGAGTTGCTTTCTCCGCACCAATCTTTACCTTATTTACAGATAGTCCACCGGCCTGCAGCATTTTCTTTGCTTCACCCTTACTTGGAAATATCTGAGAATCGGCCAAGAAAGAAACCAAATCATATCCTGCCGCCAACTGCTCTTTGCTGATGTTTACCGTAGGCACACCATCCAACACTTGCAGCAATTGTTCCTCGTTAAGCGATTGCAAAACAGACGCTGTATCATTGCTAAATAAAATCTCGCTTGCTTTCACAGCAAAATCATACTCTTCTCTGCCGTGTACAAACACACTTAGTTCTTCGGCAAGCTTCTTTTGCAATAATCGTTGATGTGGTGCGGCTTCATGTTCAGCTATCAAAGCATCGATGGTTTCTTTAGATAAAAGTGTAAACAATTTTATCCATTTCTTCGCATCATCATCGCTTGCATTAAGCCAGAACTGGTAAAACTGATAAGGACTTGTTTTCTTGGCATCCAACCAGATATTGCCTTTTTCTGTTTTGCCAAACTTGCCGCCATCGGCTTTTGTAACCAACGGACAGGTGAAGGCATACGCTTCGCCGCCCATCTTTCTGCGTATCAGTTCGGTGCCGGTGGTGATGTTTCCCCATTGGTCACTACCGCCCATTTGCAGTTTGCAGTTCTTGTTTTTATACAGCCAGTAAAAATCGTAACCCTGAATCAGTTGGTACGTAAACTCCGTGAAGCTGATGCCGCTTTCGCCTTCAATACGTTTGCGCACGCTATCCTTACTCATCATATAGTTTACGGTAATATGCTTGCCCACATCGCGGATGAAACTCAGAAAGTCGATTTCCTTAAACCAATCGTAGTTGTTTACCATTTCGGCGCAGTTAGGTTTGGAAGCATCAAAGTCCAGAAACTTTTCCAGTTGCTTCTTCACTCCAGCTTGGTTGTGCAGCAGAATATCTTCGCTCAATAAATTCCTTTCCTCACTTTTTCCGCTTGGGTCGCCCACCATTCCGGTAGCGCCACCCACCAAAGCGATGGGCTTATGACCAGCCTTTTGCAAATGCACCAACAACAATATCGGCACCAAACTACCAATGTGTAAACTATCCGAAGTGGGGTCGAAGCCAATATAGGCACTCGTCATTTCCTTGTTTAATTGCTCTTCTGTGCCCGGCATTATATCCTGCAACATGCCTCTCCAACGCAGTTCTTCTATTAATGTCATCCTAATTATTTGCAACAAAAGTAACTACTTAGGCATTTCGGTGATTAATTGAAAAAAATAGATATTGAGGGATGAGGGCGTTAATGCTATGTAGTTTTATATGATTAATGTTTGGCTTTGCGATAACCTGATTGAAATAGGAACCGGTTGAACATGTTTAAAAAAAGCTTTTTTAGCGTAATGTTCAGTTGAACGAGGTTTGCGTGAGGGCTTACGAAACTTCCGTTCAACTGAACTTATCTTCCGTGAGGGCTTACCGAGTTTCCGTTCAGCCGAACGAGGTTTCCGTAAAGGCTTACGGAACTTCCGTACGACTGAACATTTCCTCCGTAAGAGCTTACCGAACTTCCGTTCAATTGAACTTATCTTCCGAAAGGCAGTATAAACTTAAAAACTAAGTCTATATTAATGAATATGATTGATTAAAAGTTTCTCTTTTCAATCAAAAATTCATCTAGCTAAAATTGAAAGCTTCTAATCTTTTATTTCTTCAAACTCAATGTATTCATCATTGGTAGATGTGGTGGAGCTTTTAGGCGGAACAGTTGATTGTTGGGTAGATTGTGTTTTGGTAAACTGTTGTTGCTGTTCGTTCATTTGCGAAACGGTGGTTTTCATTTTGCTAACGGTTCTAGCAATAGGTATTACCAACTCGAAAATGAATCGGTATAATAAATATATAGCTACACCCCAGAATAAATCTTTTATCATAAGGCGGTAAAGATAATATTGAAGATTACCAAATTATTACATTTTATGTTACTGTTAAGAATTTTAGTTATTACTCAGGATATTTTAACCACAAAATGAAAAATGAAGGATTTAATATTTCGGGTTTTATATTTTACGGATTAGTAAAGTGAATAGAAATTTAGATAATCATTAGAACCCTTTTACGAAAGTTTTTACCTTTCAGGACGTTAATACCACATTCAACCTGTAACTGTCTTTCGATAGATGCTAACAAGTGTGTCCACTGCCTTTTTACCTTCAACGCCCAGATTGATTGTAAAGTTATTTACGTATAAGTCAATGTGTTTACGCATTACATCATCACTCATTTCTTGGGCATGACATCGGATATAATCTGAAAGTTCTGGATAATTAGCAAAAGCAAACTCTACACTTTTGCGGATAAGACCATCCACCTTTACTGCAAGCTCTTTGCCAATTCGGTTATGCGCCACAATACCTCCCAACGGAATAGGCACCTTTAATTGCTGCTCCCAATAGTTGCCCAAGTCCATCAATTTCACTAAGCCTTTATCTTGATAGGTAAACCTGTTTTCGTGAATAATAACCCCAGCATCTACTTTTTCAGATAAAACAGCCTCTTCAATCTCATTAAAAACTAGAAACTTTTTGTTATTGGCATTAGGAAAAGCCATCGAGAAAAGCAAATGAGCAGTAGTGTTAACGCCTGGTACTGCAATGGTAAAATTGTTTACCGTTTTTTGCAATTGGGCAGGATCGATTGCTTTTTTACTTATTAATAATGGTCCAACACCTTTGCCTAAAGCACCACCACTATTCAACAATTGATACTGTGAAAGCACCAATGGAAGTACGCCATAACTAATTTTGGAGAGGTCTAGTTTGCCCTCTCTTGCCCATTCATTAAGGGTTTGCACGTCTTCCAACTGCACCTCAAACCTGAGACCTTCGGTATCTATTTTATTATTTACGAGGGCATCGAAAATAAAAGTGTCGTTAGGGCAAGGAGAAAAGCCAAGGGAAAGTGTCATAAATGTTATTAAAATGAATTACAAACGTAGTACATAGAGTTAAATGCCATCCACAATTTCCAAAAGCACTTTGTTTGCATTCTGTACAGTTTCTTTTATCAACCATTTAGACTTGTCTCGTTCACCAATATAATTACTTAAACCACGAATTTGCAAATACGGTATGTTCAACTCGTTACACACATAATGTAATGCTGCTCCTTCCATACTTTCAATTATTGGATTATACATAGATTTTAGTTGATTAATACGTTCAGTTCTAGTAGTTACCTCATTTACTGTTATTGCGGTAACTTCTTGTAGGTGTAGTTTATTATAAACTGAAAGATTTTTGTTTACTAATCTTCCATTTGTAAATGGCGAATCATCTGGAGCAATGAATTTGGTTTTGAATAGATCTTTCCACTCTCCGTTTTCTTCAACACCCGTATCCCCCAATATTTCATCTTTCACTAAAACGACATTTCCCAATAGTAAAGATGTATCAAAACAACCTGCAATACCCACTTGAATAATTAAATCGGGTTTATGGGTTAATGCCAACTTAGTTATTGATACAGCAGATGCCAACATGCCAACACCCGAAATATGAAAGGAATAATTTTGAGAAGCAATTAATTGAGCCGAAGCAAATTCAACTTCCATAAGTGTTGCTGAAACAATAAGTGTTTTCATAATGGCAAATATGATTTTGATTGTTCATCAATCAATAAAAATAAATTTTAAGGATTTAGTAAAATTAAAAAAGAGGCTATCCAAATTAGACAGCCTCTTTTAACAGCAACATTTATCGGGTTAAACTATTTCCCAAACTTCCCTTCCTTTTAATAATTTATCTAAATTTCCTTTACCCTTTGTTGCAATGGCTTCTTCTATTTGCATAGCCATCACATCTTCGTAGCAAGCTCTTTCTGTTTGATAAAAAATGCCAAATGGACGAGGGAAATGTCCTTCTATCCTTGGGTCATCAAACATGCGCGTAAGTATCTGTGCCTTGTAGAAATCTTTCTCATCATGTATCCACAAGTCGCTAGTACTTGCTCCTTCTTCTAAATCAACTACTACAGGTTTTAATCCATCAAGCTTAATTCCTTTGTTTTTAGTTGCACCGAAAACTAGTGGCTGACCTTGCTCTAAAAATAAAACTTCATTAAGTTTACTTCCTTTCTCAGTAAATACTTCAAAAGCACCATCATTAAAGATGTTACAGTTTTGATATATCTCTAAAAAAGAAGACCCTTTATGTAAGTGACTTCTAGTGAGCATTGTTTGTAAATGCTTAGGGTCTCTATCCATGCTGCGAGCTATAAAAGTGGCATCTGCACCCAAGGCTAAAGCCAATGGATTGAAAGGATGATCGATACTTCCTAAAGGCGTACTCTTAGTTACCTTGTTTTCTTCGGATGTAGGAGAATATTGTCCTTTGGTTAACCCGTAAATCTGGTTATTGAAAAGCAATACATTCACATCAAAGTTTCTTCTAAGCAAATGAATGGTATGGTTACCACCAATGCTCAATCCATCACCATCTCCCGTCACAATCCAAACACTTAGTTCTGGTCGTGCAGCTTTTAATCCGCTAGCCACAGCAGTAGCACGTCCATGAATGGAGTGCATGCCAAATGTGTTCATATAATAAGGGAAACGGCTACTACAACCAATTCCACTAATGATTACTATGTTTTCTTTTGGAACGCCAATAGATGGCATTATCTTTTGTACTTGTGCCAAAATGGAATAATCGCCACAACCCGGACACCAACGAACCTCTTGATCTGTAGCAAAATCTTTAGCGGTAAGTACTGGTGTATCTAATGTTTCTGTCATAATGGAGAGTTATAAACCCCTTTTAAAATTGCAAAAAGGAGCGCAAAGATAACAAACACACTTTTATTATAAAAGGTTTTATACAATTGCAATGTTTCGGCAAAGGATATTATTAGAATATTTTGTTTTGAAAAGGGTTGTAGTCAAAATAATTTGAGCAATATGAAGCTAAATGCTAAGTCCTTTTGACTTAATACCTACAACTTATTACTTGCAACTTCTAAAGCGCACTTATTTGTATTGCTCGATAAGTTTTTTTAGTTGAGAGGCTGGTATTACACCACTTTGTCTCCACAATACTTTACCATTTTTAAAAATGATAAACGTAGGCACGCCTTGTATTTGGTATTGTGCTGCCACGGCAGGGTTTTTATCTACATCCACTTTTATGATGGTAGCAGCATCCCCAACCATTTGCTTTACTTCTTTCAGTATGGGAGCCATTGTTTTGCAAGGCCCACACCAAGTGGCAAAAAAGTCTACCAAAACTGGCTTACTACTATTTATCGTATCTGAAAATGATTTGCTTATTCCTTCTGTTTGCATTTTACTTTTTTATGAAATTAAACAATTAAGATAACTTCCCAAATAATTGAACGATTAATAAGAAACTTGGGAGGTTGAAAATAAAATATTGAGAATCTAGTTTCAACCAACAAAAACACATTTCACGCATCAAAAGATTTCATAAACTATTCATGAATATTTGTACTATTAGGAACACTAAGGTTTCACCAAGAAAACAAGGACAATTTGGTAAAATTAGCTTACAATAACCAACATGAACCATAAAACTTACTGTTTTTAGTGGTCTTGGTGGTAAACTTCTTGAGTAATGAACCTTTTTGTTTTCGACTTAACTCCTCGTTTTTCCAACATGAAACATATTGAGGAAGCACATCGATATTTAGAAAATGCTAAAGAACTTTCATAGTGCTCAATACACAACCAGATGGAGTGAAATAAGAGAGGTTGTATAAAATTGTAGTGGTGTGATTTTAAAAAAAGAGTTGAAACAAAGAACGTTTCTTTTTCACAGGCTCTGGCCTTCTAATGTTTAGTCCACATACATCATTTAATTTATCAATCATGTAGCCAGATATTTCAGGGAAATTTTGTTCATCTTGTAAGTGCATAAAAAAATAAATTTCCTCAATTCCATTGTCAATCCAAAGTTTTATTCTATCAATCCATTCGTCAATCCTAGTATAATCTGATGAATGCGTTCCATTGCCCACATACCGAATAAAAGCTTTAGATACTGTAAGTTGCATGTGCAAACAATCTCTTCTTCCACTGGTATCAGTAATTATCAATCCTATTTTATTCTCTTTCAAAAAAGTTATCAACTCATTTCTCGCAGCCTCATTTGTAAACCATTCTGAATGGCGGATTTCTACAAAAAATTGATATTTGGTAGGTAAACTTTTTAAATAATCAAAAAGCTCATTTATTTTCTTTGGACTGAACGATTCATTTAATTGAATCAATATTGGTCCTAACTGCTCTTCAAATGCTGCTATTCCGGCAATAAAATTATCTGTTATATGCTTTTTTCCATAAAGGGATCCTTCATGAGTTATTTCCTTGAACATCTTTGGACAATAAACAAAATTTTGTCTACTTGTTTTTTCAGCCCATTTGCCAATAGTTCTCGAACTATGAATTTTATAATGCGTAGTGTTTAGTTCTATGCCATTGTAGCATTTAGCATAATTTTCTAGGTAATCTTTCTCTTCTGTTTTGTAAGGAAATATTTTTCCTATCCATTCGCTACGTCCCCATTTGGAACAACCAATATGTACTCTTGGTGAATTTATTTTTCTCCCTATCAAAAAACTATTGTTTGATGAAGGGTCTTTTGGTAATTTAAAATCTATATGGCTAAGTAATCGTTCAGAAACACGTCCAAATTCCATTCTGATGAATTTTGTGTTGATAATTTCCAAAATTAAGGAAATTTTAATGTTAAGAACCTCTTCAAAGAATTATTAAATGTAAAAAATAATCTAATCCTTACTTACGGGCTTTTTATAAATAGGAACTGTACTACATGGTTCACCATACATGATGCTTTTGGCAATAGGCCGTAGCTTGGCTGTCATTTCTACATAGGCACTTTCTGGTATGGATACTTCTCCACATCCTTTTATTACGACCCTTTTATCAGTGTATTCTTCCACATTCAATCCAGTTAATTTTCTGGTAATTACAGTAGATATTAGTTGAGTTTCATTTCCAAAAACAAGCTCTTTTGCCACAGGTTGCAAATAGTTAGCCGCCAACATATATGCCCACATAGGTATTACTGCATCGGCAGTACAAGTAATGGCAACATATTTACCTTGATACTTTGCCCAGTCGGTAGTTTGCAAAGCAGTCCTATAGTCCTTCTCTTTTAATATTAATCCCATGAAAAGATATTCTTTCAAGTCAAAAACCACTATTTCTCCTTTAGGATAAAAATCTGCTAGGTCTAATGTTATTATACCACTTTCGGCTACCTTATTTACAATTGTTGCTTCCATTATTAATCTTATGATTGAAACTTATCTGAATAAATGAAATGATTTTCTATCAATACGAAAATACAATTCTGATTCTATTTTTTGTTTTCGCTATTTGCAAAAACAAAACAGCCGCTCCTTTAAAAAGGGCGGCTGTTTAAATATTTACTCTTTTATACTCTCCTTATCTTCCTTTAGGGGATAGCGGATTAATAAAACTTACTTCTATAATCTTTTATAGTTGCAGACTTACGCAAAGCATCTCCACCCCTGTAGAAAGCAGTACGTTGTTGTTGTTGCATTGACTGTTTTAGTTGTTGTGCATCTGTTGCACTTTGTTTTGCACCAATATTTTCTACACGGATTGCATACACACCAGACTGACCATTGATTGGCTCGCTAACTTTTCCTTTTAAATCTTTATTGAATGCAGCACCAACTACTTTGTTTTCCATGCCCAAACCAGGAATAAAAGCATTTGCAAAACTTATACTATCAGCTTTCACTACTGGAGTGCCTGTGCTTTTGCTTAAAGCTTCTAGTGTGGTAGCGGTAAATTTACCTTCTATAATTTGTTTTGCTTTTTTATCATTACGAGCTAAAGTTTCTACTTGCTGGCGTAATACAGAAACATCTGGTAAACCAGCTTTATTAATACTAGTTTCGATAGCAACTACATATTTTTCACCAATTTCAAATGGCTCAGAAACATCGCCTTTACTATGTTCATAAACCCATCTTACTAATTGACGTGCTTGCCCTAAAGCATTAACATAACTGTCGTTCTCCTTAATTTCAGCAGCAGGCAAAGCCAATTTTTTTAATTTTTTAGCATTGTCTTGAAAATCTTGTAAAGTCTTATTAGTTGCAGAAAATTCAGCAGCGGCAGTACTTGCAGCAGAAACTGTTTCAGAACTTGCTATAATAGGTTTAGCCAAATAAGCAATCTTATAAGCAGTCTGAGGATTCTTTTGTCCCAATACTTCTATATAATGATATCCATATTCTGTTTTTACTACGCCCTTACTACCAACTGGTTTATCGAAAGCAAAATCATTGAAAGTACCTACCATTTGTCCTTGAGGAAAGAAATCGTAAACACCACCTTTGTCTTTACTGCCTGGATCGTCAGAATATTTCTTACAAAGCTCTTCGAAATTTGCACCAGCCTTAATAGCAGTTTCTATACTATCAGCCAATTTCTTTCCTGTGCTATCTTCTTTAATTTGTTGACCACTTTTTGGATCCATAGTAGCTATCAAGATATGACGAACCTTAGCACTATCAGGCCACTGTTTTGTTCCAATCAATTTAGCAATAACAAAATTGTTTCCATCAAGATAAGGACCAAAAGTTTGTCCGGCAGCTAATTTAAACAGTGTATCTTTTTTAGCAGACTCCACTTTTGTTTTAGAAAAATAACTTTCTTTATAAGGAGTTTCAGTACCTACTTTACCTAAATAAGCTTTTTCATCTTTTGTGGCAGCAAAGTCAGCTTTCAATCCATCTAATTGACTCAAAACAGCTGCACTATCAGCACCACTTGGTGTTGCATCAAAAGGAACATAAGTGATACCTCTCGTTTCTTCGTCCTTATCATATTCTTTATGATGCTTTTGGGCGTAAGCCATAATTTCATCATCAGATACTTTAATAGTAGAATCTACAATAGTTCCATAAGGAACAGCCACATAACTAATAGTAGAGATAGCATTATTGTCGGCTTGTGATTTTTCTATTAACCATTTAGGAATGTAAACAGACTGTTGCAACAAATCATTGTATTTGCTACGAAGTTTTTGCTGAATAGTTGGTTTCAGGTATGCTTCGTTAATCATTTCAATTTGTTCAGCGTTCTTGCTCTTTTTTACTTGAGCAATAATTTGCTTTGCCTTGTTAACATCAAACACACCTGTTTTTTCATCAGTAAATTCTCTTTTTAATGGAGACTGTTGAGGATCGAACAAAATATCTGATAATTCTTTATCACTTACTACCAAGCCAAGTTTATCATACTCTTGCTCGTTAATAATTCTTTCTACTTCCTGATTCCAAACATTTGGAATCAATTGTTCACGATTACCAGCTTGCTGACCATACATTTTTTGCATCATGCTCAACTTGGCTTCAAAATCGACTCTTTCTATCGATACACCATTTATCTTACCTAATGTAGTAGTATTAGTAAAAATACCACCTCTTCCTCCACCGAGTGCCCTATCCTGAAGAATAAAAGAAATTAAGGCAATAGCAATTAGCCCAAACATTATCCAGGCTCCTTTGTCACGAATTTTTTGAATAACAGACATAATAGAAAAATATTAATAAAAATTTTTGGATGGCAAAAATAGGGGGAATATATGTTTGAAACATATTGTGGAAAAATGCTTCAAACTCAATAGGCACCTACTGTTTATTATGTTAACAAAAACTACACACTATTTTATCTTTTAATGAGAATGAAAAATCAATAAAATCCAAAAAAACTATTCCCCATCTACCCTGTTAATAACCTAAATTTTAGGGGGATAACCTCTCTTTTTTCCTTTTTAAAAGGGGATAGTTATAGAACAAATACCTCAAAAAAATCTACCAAAAAGCTTATGTAGCAAATTTTTATCCTTTCTTATCCATGTTAAACCAATATTAATTTCGTGTTAACTACTAAATGTTATTATTGCGTTTAACAACCTATCTTTCTGTTCAAAAACTATTAAAACCCTTACTGATAAAGGATTTTATTTTGTGCATTAAATGTTAGAACACGTGGATAAGCCCTAGTTTATTAACTTCGCTGCTTGTGTACAACTTAGTTTTCCCGATATCCACAGCCGTAATAGTAGTATTGGGTTATATAAATAATGTATTATTAAAAGTATATTACAAGAGTTATGAACATTGAAATAGCAAAAGAAAAAATTTTAGAAAATGGATTCCTTAATCTCGAACTAGATCCTTCTTTGGATTTATTTGCTGAGATAGAAAAATTGAAAAAAGAAAAAAATGCAATAATTCTTGCACACTTCTATCAGGAACCCGACATTCAGGATATTGCAGATTATATTGGGGATAGCCTCGGACTCGCACAAAAGGCACAAAGCACCAATGCGGATATGATTATTTTTGCCGGTGTACATTTCATGGCAGAGACGGCAAAAATTCTGAATCCTTCAAAAAAGGTTCTATTGCCCGATTTAAACGCTGGATGTTCTTTGGCAGATTCTGCACCAAAAGATTTGTTTAAAGCCTTTAAAGAGAAGCACAGCGACCATTTGGTAATATCCTACATCAATTGCTCGGCAGATATTAAAGCCCTCAGCGATATTATCTGTACCAGTAGCAATGCAGAGGCTATTATTAACAGTGTTTCACCAGATCAGCCCATCATTTTTGCGCCCGATAAAAACTTGGGTGCATGGCTCAATAAAAAGACGGGCAGAAATATGTTGTTATGGAATGGTGCCTGTATGGTTCATGAGATTTTTAGTTTAGAAAAGATAACCAAGCTAAAGATTCGTCATCCCGAAGCACTAGTATTGGCGCATCCAGAATGTGAGGATGCAATATTGAGAATTTCAGACTTTGTAGGAAGTACCACACAGATACTAAAATATGCGGTTACTTCTAGTTGTAACACTTTTATTGTGGCTACAGAAACGGGTATTCTGCATCAAATGCAAAAAGATGCCCCAAATAAGACGTTTATTCCTGCTCCCCCTACCAATAATTGTGCTTGCAACGATTGTCCGCACATGAAGCTAAATACGCTAGAAAAACTATACTTGTGTATGAAGTATGAACTCCCCGAAATTACAATGGATGAAAACCTGCGTATTGCCTCTAAAAAACCGATTGATAGAATGTTGGATATTAGTAGGACTGCGGGACTGATTGGATAAATAAAATAAAACATTAGATAAATAAAAAACCTCTTTTTTCCTGTAAGGGAAAAAAGAGGTTTTTCTTATAAAAAGAATATATTTTTAGAAAGCTTCTTTATTTTCAGTTTTTGGTTTAGCATTGTTTATTCCAGCCATAAATTTTAGTGCCTTCAATAATCGTTGTTCAATATTATCTTCTTTAGTAAATTCTGTACCAGATACAAACCAAATTTTTGTGCGTACATGGTCTATATAATATGGACTCTGTGGCTCGTTTGTTTTGCTGTTAATTTGCCTAAGTATAACCTTGTTTTTATAAGTTTTAAAATCATAAACATCATTACTTCCCGACATATTGCTTACATCTGTTAAATCGCTAATTTTAAAAGTGTAAACGTTAGTAATATTTTTGCCACCTGTTAATACACGTGTTTCTTGTATTTTAACCGTATCGCCCCCATAGTAAAAGGTTTTATACTTAATAGATGACTCCGTTGCTCCCTTTGATTGCGGCTTGTACGTTGCTTCAGTACCACCGTATTTTTCAATTTTCTGTCTAATCCAATCTTTAGTACTTTGTTCAGTTTGGGCGTTTACATTTAGAGATAGCACCATCAGCGATACTCCTGCTACAAGTTGCGAAATTTTTTTTGTTATCATTGTTGTTATTGTTTTAAGTGAGAAAATTTTAATGAAAAATGTGTAGTAATAAGTATAAATTATAGATAAATCAATACAATAATTCATACTAAACTACACAAAGAACCTTTACTTCTCAAAAATAGGGAGATTTTGTATAAAAAATTTAATATTAAAACAAAAAGAATCCCTAAATAAGGTAGAAATATCAAATGGTAATATAAATATGACCGTATACTAATATTTCAAGGTATTTGGGAGACTGGACTATTAGGAAAATAGGAAATTTGAATAGGCTATTGATAGTTGTTAGATATAAATTTTCAAGCCTTTTAACCTCTAAAAATAATACCTATCATCTAGTTAGTTCGCAGCTCTCGTTATTGGTGCGCAATAGTTTCTTCTTCTATCAGATCCACGAGCTGCCATTTTAAATACATAAGGAACAAAGCTTGGTAAATTTTCTATTTCTATGGAATGACTGGTAGATGTTTCAGAAATCCACACACTTGTAGCTATTGCTGGATAAGCGGTGTACAATACTTCATAGAAACCAGCTTTTGGCATAGGATTGCAACTGCACAACACTTTATTACTTGCTTCTTGTGTTACTACTTTAAAATTAGTTACTACTGCAAATACCCCAATTTTAGCTTTAGAACCTGCTGTGTGCATTCCTGATGATAATATCTTGGTTTCATCACCACCACTTGTAAGTTGAATGTACGCACCCAATACGTGCATTTGCCCTTCTATAACAGCCCTTTTATCATTCTTATCAGAAGTGTCTGTTGGTGTTCCATCTTTAGCCTTTGCCACAGCAGTCTGAAACAATATACGCTCAGTAGTTATTGCTGCAACTGCGGGCGATGGTGTTGGAAAGCTTGAGTTGGGTGAAAGATGCGTCTCAATACTTTGCACTTCAGTTATTAATCCATCGTCAGTGTAAACGTCTCTTGAATAATCAACCAGTACTTGTGACATGACATTAATGATTTAATAAATGAAAAATAATCGGTTGAAAGTAGTCTTATTGTATCTAGCAATACTAGTTAGTTTACCAGAACAGGCATTTCAGACGTAAAATGGTTATAATAATCACCAATATTATCAATATCTGTATCAAGATTATCATAATCGGTATACCGATGGAAACAATCTGTATAAAGATTGCCATCATCTGTATACAGATAGTCACCATATTCATACAGATGATGGCAATCGGTTGAAAGATATTGATGATATTGATACCGATTATCGCCATCGGTATGAAGATATCCATAATCGGTAAGCCGATATTGGCTTTAGTTATTGATTGGATAATAAAAGATGACTTTATATTTTATTATCCATAGAAGAGGAAGGAAAAAGGTTTAAAAATATTTAAGTATATGATTATCAATAAATTAATATCAAATAAAGGTTATTGTACAGTTTATTTAATAGTTGTAATGTTTAGATAGATTAGCAGATATGGAAAGATTATGTTTGATAATAAAAAAGCATTCAATCATTTGAGTGCTTTTTTATTAATACGAAGAGACACTTATTTATCAGATTTTACTTTATTAGAACCAAAGTATAAACCTAAAACTAGGGATACAATGGAGTTAAGAATAACTTTAGAGTATTCCCAAACGTCTTTAACACCAGAATTATCAGTACAATCGTTACTGTAGAATACCCTTAATAATGCGAGACCAACATAAATAAAAGCAGCAATTCCTAAAACCCAAGCTGCTAAAACATAAATATCATATGAATTAACATCTGTTTTATCGTCTTTCCTGAAGACAGAAAATTTGGAAGTAGAAGATGATGGATTATTTGTGACATCACCAAAGTTTATTGGTTCATCAGGTACTGTAGATTTTGTATCTGCCATTTTTATATTTTTATATTATCGTTAAGTTTAAGTAGTTGTTTAGAACCATCCTTATTTTCTATATAGATTTTACCACCATTTTGAATAGTTTTGATAAGTTCATCTGTTAACTCTAAAGATGTTACAATTAATTGTGCTCCACTTGTTGCTCCAGTGATTGCTGTCATATTATTTATTAATTGAACTGTTTCTGGTTTTAGTGTCATTTCAACTCTTTGACTTTCCATAATTTTTAATTTAGTAATGTCAAAAATAGCAATATTTTTCTAATCTATTCCATCATCTTCCCATAAACACCATCAATATCTGGATATCGCTTGGGCTTACACCACTAATTCTGCTTGCTTGACCAAGCGTACGTGGCCTAACCTTCTTAAATTTTTGTTTCGCTTCACTAGAAATGGCTGTTAGTTTTTCAAAATCAAATGTATCTGGTATAACTAATTTTTCTAAATGACTCACTTTTTCTACCAAGTCTTCTTCTTTACGTATATAAGTTTCGTATTTAACCTGAATTTCCGCTTGTTCAAGGCTATCTTGATCATAGTCTTCTAATGAAGCAGCCAACGTAGGAATGGCTTGTAGCATACCATCTAGGGTTACATTAGGGCGAAGTATAATTTTAGAAGCCTTTTGTTTATCCTCAATAATAGAAGACTCTATTGTTTCGAAATAAGGGTTTATATCTTCTGGTTCTACATTATATACACTCAGTATCTTCTTTATTTCAGCTACGTTCTTCTGTTTACTTTCTACCTTATCCAATCGTTCCTGCGAAGCTAATCCTATCTTATTACTCAAAGCAGTAAGGCGTATGTCAGCATTATCTTGTCTTAACAACGTACGAAATTCTGCTCTGCTGGTAAACATTCGGTAAGGTTCATCAGTACCCTTGCTTATCAAATCGTCTATCAAAACACCAATATAGGCTTCGTTTCTTTTAATAATAAATGGTTCTTCTTCCTTCACGGCAAGATGCGCGTTAATACCAGCCATTAAGCCCTGACAAGCTGCTTCTTCATAACCAGTAGTACCATTTATCTGCCCAGCAAAGAATAGGTTCTTTATAAGCTTCGTTTCCAATGTATGGGTTAATTGAGTTGGCTGAAAGAAGTCGTACTCAATTGCATAACCAGGACGGAAGAATTTACAGTTTTCAAAACCAGGTACTTTACGCAAAGCTTTTACCTGAACATCTTCTGGAAGAGAGGTAGAAAAACCATTTACATATATCTCAACTGTGTTCCAACCTTCTGGTTCTACAAATATTTGGTGACGTTCCTTATCTGCAAACCTATTTATTTTATCCTCTACACTTGGGCAATAGCGAGGACCGCGGCCTTCTATCCTTCCTTGAAACATAGGGCTTCTATCAAAACCAGTCTTCAATAACTCATGTACTTCCTTATTTGTGTAAGTTATATGGCAGCTACGTTGTTGTTCTGGTTTAATTAAAGGAAGGTCTAAATAAGAGAATCCTGTTATCACATCATCCCCTTTCTGCTCTTCCATCTTGCTATAATCAAGACTCCTACTATCTACCCTTGGTGGAGTTCCTGTTTTTAGTCTATCTGCTTCAAAGCCATATTCTACTAATTGTTCAGTAATTCCTGTTGCAGCCTTCTCACCCACTCTACCACCGCCTAATTGTTTTTCACCAATATGAATAATACCATTCAGGAAGGTTCCACTGGTTATAATCACACTTTTAGCTTTAATCTTATTCCCTAAACCTGTTATTACACCACACACCTTTCCATTTTCTATTATTAGAGAACTAACCATATCCTGATAAAAATCTAGGTTATTGGTATGTTCTAGCATTTCTCTCCATTTTGCAGCAAATAGCATCCTATCATTCTGTGTTCTAGGGCTCCACATGGCAGGTCCTTTACTTTTATTAAGCATACGGAACTGAATCATTGTCAGGTCTGTAACTATGCCGCTATATCCTCCTATTGCATCTATTTCTCGCACTATTTGTCCTTTAGCAATACCACCCATTGCTGGGTTGCAACTCATCTGACCAATGGTTTGCATATTCATTGTAATCATCAAAGTTTTACTACCCATATTAGCAGCGGCAGCGGCAGCTTCAGAACCTGCATGACCTGCACCAACTACTATAACATCATATTCTTGAAACATTCTTTATTCTATTATTAGCTTACAAAGATAATCTTGCAGCCAATGATACACTTATGTTTTTCTAAATTCGTTCCACGTGGAACATTTAGTATTAATGTTAGGGGTCGAATAATTTGTAGGGACTGAAAATTTTCAGCCCCTACAAATGTTTCACGTGGAACATTTTTTAAAGAGATAAATATTGATTAATGTAGTAATCCTCTTTTTCTCTCATTAACTTAATATCCCCTTTTTTTTTATCTAAGTAACCACATAAATGAAGGCTTCCATGAAATATTACCCTAAGATTTTCTTCTAATACAGATGTTTTATGGGTAGCTGAATTATCCTTAACTCTATCTAGGCTAATATAAATTTCTCCAATAACAGGATTACCCTCTTCTGCTAACGAAAAGGTAATTATATCGGTGTAATAATCATGATTTAGATGGTCTTTATTAATTTGAAGAAGGTAATCATCTGAGCAGAATATATAGTTCAGCTCATCCAATTCAGTATTTTCTTGTTCAAATAGAGAAATAATAAAATTTTTAAGTTTGTTTTTATCGGTTAGAGATAGCTTTCTATCCGCATAATTAAATTTTACGCTTGCCATAATTAGTATTTACTTTTGCAACTTCAAAAATCGTAATAAAAGAGAGACTACACCGGTTTATTTTTGCTACAGAAAAACTATGGATAGTATTTTCTTAATAAAGAATTGAAATGAGAAGATTGAGTGAGTTAGGGATTGGTCAAAGAGCAGTGATACATTCATTTGAAAAGGATGATATTTTTATTAAACTAATGGAAATGGGTTGTGTTCCAGGTGAAGAAGTTAAGGTAATTCAGGTTGCACCATTAGGAGATCCAATTTCAATTGCAGTTGCAGGATATAATCTTAGTTTGAGATTGAGTGAGGCGAGTAGTATTTTTTTAGAGGGTTAAGCTTAAATGTTGCTAAATGAAAATTGGTTTATACTTCGGTTCCTTCAACCCTATACATATTGGACACCTAATAATTGCTAATCATGTTGCCAATTTTACAGATGTGGAACAAGTATGGTTTGTTATTAGTCCGCAGAATCCATTAAAACCATCGTCGGAGCTTTTAAATGAATACCATAGGCTTCACTTAGTTCAAAAAGCCATAGAAGATAATCCGAAACTTAAAGCTTCAAATGTGGAGTTTAAACTATCTAAACCTTCTTATACAATAGATACACTTACTCATTTATCAGAAAAATATCCAAAACATCAGTTTAGTGTAATTATGGGAAGTGATAGTTTTACCAACCTTCCTAAATGGAAGAATTTCCAAGAAATACTAAATAACTACCCACTAATTATTTATAAACGACCGTTATTTGAAGTAGATAATTCAAAATTGAATACTTTGGTTACAATATTAGAAGCACCTTTATTGGAAATATCTGCCTCTGCTATTCGTAAGAGTATTAAGATTGGAAAAAGTATTCAATATCTTGTTCCAGAGGTTGTAAATAAAGAAATTAAGGATAACGGATATTATAAGTAAGAGGTATATAAAATGCATTACTTACCGCATCTTTGCATCTTGTTTTATTGGCTATGTCTGAATCTGCACAAATTTTTCAAACTACTAACCCTTCCCGTTGGCAAAGGCTAAAATGGGGTTCACGTATTGTAATTTTTCTTTTAATATTTGCGATTGCTGTAATTACATTAACACTTAGAAGTGTATCAAAATCAAATGATAAAATTCCTCTTGATGTTAGAGCTATAAAAAAAGTCCTTTCTGGTAGTGTGCCTACAGTTGATAAAGAAAGCAGTATTAGTAAATATAACAAAGGATTTAAATATTATATACACAATCAATGGGTTGAGGGAAAAGGTGTAGGACAAAAAGATACAGTTTTAAACCTTTCTAATTCATCATTATTTAGTGATAGTTTAGGTATACGAGCTGCTTTCTATATGCCATGGGATCCTCAGTCATTATTTTCATTGAGAAGAAATGTAAAAAAAGTAAATCTTGTATTGCCAGAATGGTTTTTTATTGACCCTAAGGCAGATACTTTAATTGTACATATTGATAAGGAAGCTTATGATATAGTTAAGGGGGCAGGTGTTAAGATGATGCCTATGTTGTCTAATTCATACAACGATAAACCAACTATTGATGCATTAGCTAGAATTATTGATAATCCAATAAAAAGAGAAAACCTAATAAATAGCCTCTTAAAACAGTTGAGTAGATTAAAGTTCATTGGTATTAATTTGGATTTTGAAGATATTCAAATAAAGAACAAAAAAGATATTTGGTCTTTTCAAAAAGATTTGTACTCAAGATTGCACGAAAATAATTTTTTAGTTACTCAAAATGTTTCTCCTTTTACAGAGTTTAATTATAATCATTTAGAAAAGGATAACGATTATGTTTTTTTGAAAGCCTACGATGAACATTCAAATTATACTAATAGTGGTTCAATATCAAGCCAAAAGTGGATTGAAGAAAGAGTAGATGCATTAGCTAAGTATGTTTCTCCTTCTAAAATAGTTGTTGATTTAGCAGCTTATGGTTATGACTGGGGTAATGCAAAAGATACAGTAAGACCGCTTTCTTATCAGCAAGCATTGGTTACGGCAAGAGAGAGTGATGCAGTAGTAGATTTTGATAATGATACTTATTGTACTCACTATCAATATTATGATGAAAAAGATGTTCTTCATAATGTAAATTTTGTAGATGCCGCTACAAATTTTAATGCTATCAGATTTTCAACTGAATATGGATTAGCAGGAACAGCTCTTTGGAGACTTGGTTCGGAGGATAGTAGAATTTGGGAATTCTATCACTTGCCAATGACCAGATCGGCTTTGAAAAAGTTTGATTTTGCAGGATTTAATAAAGTAGAGGGAAGTAGAACTGTTGATTATACAGGAGCTGGGGAAATTTTAGATGTGTTAGCGTCACCTACGAATGGAAGAATTACTACAGAAATTGACACATTTAGCATGTTGATTAGTGAGGAAAAATATGTTTCTCTACCCTCATCGTATGTTGTTCGTAAGTTTGGGAAGACTTCTAAGCCAAAACTTGTTCTTACTTATGATGATGGTCCTGATCCAAAATATACCAAAGAAATATTAGATACTCTTGCTTATTATCATGTTCCTGCCACATTCTTTGTTGTAGGATTAGAAGCTGAAAATAACATACCCCTCATAAAAAGAATACTCAGAGAAGGTCATGAAATAGGAAATCACACATTTACTCATCCAGATATGAGTAAGGTTAGTAGAGATAGGGCACTATTAGAAATGGATGCTACTAAGTTATTAATAGAATGTATTACTGGTAGAAGTATGTTAATGTTTAGGGCTCCATTTAATGCAGACAGTGAGCCAGAAAAGAATGAAGAACTTGTACCTGTTGCTTTGAGTAGAACGAGAAATTATATCACAGTTGGGGAAAGTCTTGACCCTGAGGATTGGCAAAAAGGAGAAATAGAAAATTTTAATGCTGATACAATTGTAAGTAGGGTTATTAAAGAATATGAAAGAAATCTTAATAATGGGGATAGTAGTAATATCATATTACTTCATGATGGTGGTGGAGATAGAAGCCAAACAGTATTAGCAACAGGAAAACTAATTAGATACTATAAAGCAAAAGGATATACATTCACTACTGTTGCTGATTTATTAGGAAAAACAAGAGACGATTTAATGCCTTATGCCAATAGTAAAGATTATTACAAATTAAAAATCAATTATTTCTGGGCTCTATTAGTTTACTACTCCACCCATATTTTCTTTGCTATTTTTCTAATCTTCATGATTGTTAGTACTATTAGATTGCTTACTTTAGGCACTCTTTCATTCTTACAAAGAAGAAGAGAAAAAGATATTTTAAATAATCAGGTTATAACAAATTATCCGCTTGTTTCTATTATTGTTCCTGCTTATAATGAAGAAGTAAATGTTGTTAGTTCTTTATATAACTTATTAAAATGTGATTATCCAAATTTCAATATTGTTTTTGTTGATGATGGAAGTAAGGATAAAACTTGGGAAATTGTTACTAAAGAATTTTCTGCAAATAATAATATTAAGCTATGTTGTAAGATAAATGGAGGAAAGGCTTCTGCTTTAAATTTTGGGTTGAATGAAACCAATGCCGATTATGTAGTGTGTATAGATGCTGATACAAAGTTGACTTCTAATGCAGTTAGATTACTAATGAACCACTTTTTGATGCAACCAAAAGGTGGTCGCCAAAAGATTGGAGCTGTTGCTGGTGTTGTAAAAGTTGGTAATGAAGTTAATATTTTAACTAAGTGGCAAAACATAGAATATATAACAAGTCAGAATTTCGATAGAAAGGGATTTGCTTATGCCAATGCAATAACAGTAGTTCCTGGTGCAATAGGGGCCTTTAAAAAGATGGCAATTAAGGCTGCAGGAGGCTTTACAACAGATACTTTAGCAGAAGATTGCGACTTAACAATTAGAATACTTAGATGCGGCTATATTGTTACTAATGAGCCAAATGCAATTGCCTACACAGAAGCTCCCGAAACACTAAAGATGTTCATGAAACAACGTTTCCGTTGGAGTTTTGGTGTGATGCAAACATTTTGGAAGCATAGAGATTTATTGTTTACCTCTAGAATAAAATCTTTAGGATGGATAGCTTTACCAGATATATTAGTTTTTAAATACATTATCCCAATCTTCTCTCCTATTGCTGATATATTAATGATCTTTGGCCTATTTACCGATAATTCTGGTAAAATATTATTATATTATGTTCTTTTTACAATTATTGATACGATTATTGCAGCTATTTCTTTCTTATTCGAAAAGGAAAATCCACTTAAACTTTTTTGGTTAATTCCTCAGCGGATTATATATCGTTGGATTATGCTTGTGGTACTATTTCGTTCTTTAAAAAGAGCATTAAAAGGAGAATTGCAAAATTGGGGAGTATTGAAGCGTACAGGTAATGTGAAAAATGTAAATATTGATTAATATTTTATCGATAACCTACTTTAATTTATTCAAGAGTAAATATTACTGTTTTCCTCAAACTTTATTTCTTTTCTTTGCGAAAAGATAGATTTTTTTAAATAAAAATAATAATAATGAAAGTAACTGACATTCAGGTTCAAAATGAAAAAGAAACACGTGGTGGCTTCGGGGAAGGAATCTACGAAATTGGCAAAGAAAACGAAAACGTTATTGTTTTAACTGCAGACCTTGCTGGTTCTTTTAAACTAGGACCATTTATAAAAGAAATTCCTGAACGTTTTGTTCAGTGTGGAATTGCAGAAGCTAATATGATTGGTGTTGCAGCAGGGTTAACTATTGGTGGTAAAATACCTTACACCACTACGTTTGCAAATTTTAGTACTGGTCGTGTTTATGATCAGATTCGTCAAAGCGTTGTATATAGTGGAAAGAATGTAAAAATATGTGCTTCTCATGCTGGTTTAACTCTTGGTGAAGATGGTGCAACACACCAAATTTTGGAAGATATTGGATTGATGAAAATGCTTCCTGGAATGACAGTTATTGTTCCTTGCGATTTTAATCAAACCAAAATTGCAACAAAAGCAATTGCTAGTTATGATGGTCCTGTTTATCTTCGTTTTGGTCGTCCAAAGTGGCCAAACTTTACCAAAGAGGATGGTAGTGACTTTGTAATTGGTAAAGCACAACAATTAAGCGAGGGAACTGATGTAACCATTTTTGCATGTGGTCATTTGGTATGGAAAGCCATTGAAGCTGGTAAAGCATTAGAAGCAAAAGGAATTAGTGTTGAGCTAATAAATATTCATACCATTAAGCCATTAGATACTGAGGCTATTATTAAATCTATTAGTAAAACTAAATGTGCTGTTACTTGCGAAGAACACAATATAATTGGTGGTTTAGGAGATAGCATTGCTCAAGTTGCTGCTAAAAACTTTCCAATCCCTATTGAATATGTAGGAACAAAAGACACATTTGGAGAAAGTGGAACACCAAAAGAACTTTTAGCAAAATATGGTTTAGATACACCAGACATCATTGCTGCAGTAGAAAAAGTATTAAGTAGAAAATAATATTGTAAATCATACTTTTAAATAATAGTCGTCTCATTAACTTGAGATGACTATTTTATTTTTTAAATGGTTGAATTTTCTTAGTCTTACAACTGAACCCAATTTTCAGTTGTGAATAATGATTTTTTCTTTTATAGTTATAATTTACAATCTAAAAAACATTACTCTGCAACTCTCATTTAAATCCTTTTGTTCAATTTAAAAAAGAAAAAATGGCACTAAAGAAAATCTATTTTTCACAATTATCTGTATTTAGAAAATCTATTATTATACTAAATCAACGTTATGCTTTTATACTCATTGCTACTCTTGTCTTCTTTTCAAGTTGTGCCACTATTTGTGGTGGTAGTAATTATTATGCACATATAAACATTGAAGGCCATCCAAAGGCTCACATTACCTGTAATGGACTAGAAAGAGGAATGGGACAAGCTGTTTTCAAAGTCAAAAGATCCAATGCTGATAAGTTGTTAATTGTAGTTAAAGAAGATGGATGTGAGCAGCAAACATTTGATTAAGTTGGAAAAACATTTAGAGGATGGGCATTAGTAGGTATAATTGTAACTTTTACTGGTACAACCGGTGGTATTCCATTACCATGGGGTACAGCAGTTTATTTAATTACTGGCGCACTTTGCAAACCGAATGTATTTGAGAAGGGAGTAACTAAAGAAGATTATAAAAACTTTAATTACTTGATTAATTATTCAGGCTGTAAAACGAAAACCAATTAATTTTATTTTCTAATTATTACTTTTTTAGTTCTAACAGTATTGTTTGCTGTAATACTAACTGTATAAACTCCAGAAGTAAGTTTATTTACAGGTAGACTATATACATTATTACTCAATAAATTTATTTTAGTATCAATAAACAGTCTTCCAGATGCATCAAATACAGTAATATTAGCTTTTTTTATTGATTTATCAAAACAAAGAGTAATATAACTATTTGCAGGATTAGGAGAAGTAGTAAATAAATCTGAGGAGTTTGTAGAAAACTCAACAGATTCTACTACAGACGAATAGGAAAAACTACCACTAATGTCAATCATTTTAAGTCTAAAATAACTAGTAGCTGTATTTGCGGAAATATTGTATGAATAATAACTAGAGACAGATAAATTTTTTGAATAGACAGTTCCTATAGTTTTCCAATTATTTCCATCTATACTTGTTTCTATTTCGAAGGATTTTATATTTACTTCGTTGGCTGTTTCCCATTGCAATTGAATTTTATCTTGTTTTTGTGAAACATAGAAGTTAATTAGTTTTAAAGGAAGCAATGAGGTATCACCAGGTTGAGAAATAATTAGTGAATAAGCTTGTGAACCATTTTGTAAAGTTTTTTTATGACTGACACTAATTGAAAATACATCTCCTGCTTTTGCATCATTAATTACAACTTGCTCAACATTATCCAAATAATTATCACCAGTTGTTGCGTCTGCAGAGGGTACATTTGGGTTCAATACCCAAGGATAATAAGTTGTTCCATTTTTAGTAATGCGCAAATCCAAATCATTGACCAATTCAGCAACAGGCTTGTGTGTAGCATCAACCGTGGTTACTTGTCCTGCTGGATCTGTCCATGAAATGGTGGCTTTTACTGTTCCAGTTGCTGTAGAAGTTATAGCTTGTGTATTTGTTTCACCATTATTTAAAATGCTTTCAAAAACTAAGTGCTTTGAAGTTGCTGAATTATTGGTTGCATTCGAAACCTTGATTACTTCTGCTGCCCCCTGTGTATTCATAAGTCCCCAACCAAACTTATAATCAGGTCCTGCAGCATTCCCAGCTTCATTCGCCGTATGAATTGCCAATCCTTTTAGAGTAGCAGCTCGCATAAAATTTTCATTGTGCAATTTAGAATAATATTCTTGTAGTAATAACAAAGAACCAGTAACGGAGGGTGTAGCCATTGATGTTCCATTATCATATTCATAAGCACTATCGTTTGTGGCAAAAGTAGATAAGACATCTACCCCATCAGCCACTAAATCTGGCTTGATACGACCATCATTAGTTGGACCCCAGCTACTATAAGTAGTCATAATAACATCGCTAGGTTGAGAATAGCCATTTATAACAGGATATACAGCACCAACAGTAACCATATTTTTAGCATTATTGCAAGTAGGAATTGTTTGGTAACTGTTATTACTGGACATATTGTTTGTTCGGGGAAGATATAATTGATTACCTGCACTATCAACATAATAATACCCACCAACTCTTGGTCCATTTTGATCACGGAAATTACCCGCAGCTCTTACCTGTAAGTAATAAGGTGCATTGAATGCCACATTATCAAACGAAGAAGCATCTTTATTGTAGTATCCGAAGTTATAATCAACTGTATCACCATAATTACCAAAAAAATGCCAACCATCACTTCCATTAACCCATCCGCATAGCACTCCGTAGGAATGGTTGGATACTAATAAATTTGATGCGTTAGTTGTAACTTCTGAAACGTCGTTTGAGGTATTAAGTGTAAAATCGTAAGTAATGATGCCAGGCAATCCGTAACACATTCCTTTAACCAAAGGATTAATGCCACTTGCCATCATTGTTCCTGTAACATGAGTGGCATGATTTGCACCGCCACCACTAGTATTATATGAATTGTCCATTGTTGTAATACGACCTTTCAACTCTTTATGCGTTTCCTTTACTCGTCCTCCATCCCAAATTCCTACTTTGTTTTTTAAATAAGAACTTGATCCACTAAGATTAAAGCCAGTGCTACCACTTGGCCATAAAGGCGATGTATTGATTGTTGCAGCAGCATCGGTATTATTAAATGTACTGTAGTAAATTGGGTTATTATATTTGTTTACACCAACAAGAACAGATGTTGATTTATTTGCACATTCAAACTGTAAAGGCCAATGATACTCTTTAGCAAGCACATAGGCTTTTTGTTTATTATTCCTACCCTCAGTTTTAAAAATTAAAGATTGTTTTTCTAAAAATGATTTGTTAGTAACTACCTGTGATTTTATAGTTGTGGATAGAACAAAGAATGTTATTAATAAAAATAAACTATAACGCATAATCATTAAATATTTTTGAAAAGATAAATGTAACAATAGAACAAGTTAAGTATTAATAAAATTTATTTTAGCAATAGGGTGAATAAATGTTTTTTCTTTCGTGACACATTATAATGTGTCACTACAACATCACTTAACAACTATGTAGTGAAAATATTTTATGCACCCTTAGGTTAGTTAAATTGTGGGGAAGTGAAAATGCACCAATGAATATGATACATAGTTGTACGTATAGTGAATGCAAGTACAATAAAGTAAGCAGTTTCTCGTTTTATAATAAATGGTTAAAAATAAAACGTAAATTAAAAAAGTATGAGACTTCAAAAGATATGTTGATTCATTTCAGCAGCTTTCAGGAAAAGAACGTAGGCATTATTCCGCAGAAGAAGCTTTAAAATTGGGTCATGCGCAGTGCAATGAACCAGAATGTAATTACAAGTTATGAAACTATCGAAATGCTTGTGAGAAAGACGTCCTCCCAAATTTAGTGTAGGTAACTGAAAAATTAAGACTCAATAAGTACAAGACATAGAGAAAGATTAATAAAAATGAAATTGACTATTCTCGCATTTCCTTTCACGAAAAAATCCTTAAATTATTTTATGAATTCGTTGCAAATTGCTTACTTTATTTATTTAATCCCTCCCTCTGCCCCCTCCATCACTCATGCCCCCTCGCATACCTCTAAACATAGATGGAGCAGCGGCTTGCTTGGTAGCAAACTTGCGTAGATTGTAAGCAAACGTCACACTAAAATATTGTTTTAATACATTGTTTTCTAAATCTGTTACGCTGTTATTATTGGAAGTCCTTGTAACACTTTGATTCTTGTTCATAATATCATACAATGCAAACTTCAGTTCCCCTTTTTGTTTTAGCATCAATTTACTAACATAAGCATTCCACAAAGGGACAGAAGTATTGTATCCTGCTGTTCTCCCTGTATTGTATGTGTAAGAAAAGTCATTACTAAACACCCAACCTCCGTTAAAGGTGTAAGTAGGTTCAAACCAAAAACTCTGTGTGAAATAGTTAGAGTTTGATTGTGATTGTATTGTGTTCTTAACAATACTGTAAGTAGATGTTGTATGGAAATTCATATCAAACTTGTCATTTAGGTTCATTGTCCAGCCAATTGTTTCGCCCACTGATGAATTGTAAGTGTAGTTGGTAGCCTCATTAATTATGCTTAAACTCCTGCTATTACTCAGATTTGTTGTAAAGTTTAGATTGCTCTTAGGTTTATCTAGTTGGAAACCATACGTAAAGAAACCAGATACACTGTACCCCCCGGTTTTATTAACATAAGTGGTGCGTTGTGTACCAGCTTTTGCACTACCAGTATTATATTGGTCTATCTTACTAATAATCCCGTTTGAAGTTTGTGTCGCATTAATCACAGCAAAAATATTTCTCAATTTAAACACATCAAATGAAGTAAAGAAGATTCTAATGGAGTTTACGAATGACTGTTTTAAATCTGGATTACCTATAACAATGTTTGTTTGATTGGAGTTGTTAGGCACTGGCTGCAACTGAGATAAACTTGGAGAATTGGTGCGCCCACTATAATTGATACGAACATTTTTTGTACGCGTAAAATTGTATGTAAAGTTTGCCATTGGATACAAGTTCGTATAATGTTTTTCTATAACAGAGTCAGTTGTTCTATTGATACTGTTAATAGTAGAAAACTGTACACCACTTGTTATACCTAAATTGAATTTAGAATTCTGTATCCTATATCCCACCGTTGCTCTATCACTATAATTAGTGTTTTTAAAATCATTGGTAAGGCTATCTACACGCAACAAGTATGCTCCTGTTGCATTGTCATAAGCAAAAGTGTTTTTACCAGATATACTTTGACTGTAACTATAGTTTCCACTCAATTCTATCAACTGATTACGTGCAATAGGAAAGGTATAAGAACCAGTAATACTTCCATTTCCTGAATGGCTATTGGTATTGTTATTTTGATTGATTCTGCTAGTATCGCTTGTAGCATAAGCTGTGAATGACTGGTTGTTTGCACTACCATCATTGCTATTTCCACCACCATTTAGTCCAAATGAAATGGTATGTCCTTTCTTTTTAAATTTATGTCTAAATAGTAAATCAATGGTTCCATTATAGCCGTTGTTTTTACCATTATAGTCTTGACTTACATTGCTTAACTGGGTTGATTTACCCAATGTAGTATTTGTTCCTGTGATTGTTCCCACGGTACTTTGCTGATAGGTTCCATTGGGGCGAATGATGAATGAATTATTACTATCCACTGGCCATTCTATGTTGTAATTGAATCTATGGCTCTGATTTTTATTCAATGAATTACTATTTTGAGTAGCATACTGAGAGGAATCAGTTAGTGTATTGTAGCGTTGTGTAAGGCTATTACTGATACTGCTAACATTTAAATTATTATAAAAATAACTTCCATAAGCATCAGTTTTCTTTCCCCAAACATCTCTATAGTTCAGTCCACCAGCCCAAACAGTGGTTATACCCGAGCTACTATTGCCCCCGCCATAGCCATCAACAATGTTAGCACCGCCGCTACCGCCACGTCCGCCACCGCCATTACGTACCACTCCTAAAATATCTTGCACACTAAAAGCCTGCCTATTAACATTGTTACCCTCACCTATTAAACTAAGCTGTTGATCGTTTTTAAAACTATTCAGGTTAAGGCTGCTTTCATACCGTCCCTGATTTCCACCACCTGCCATGGCTTTTCCAAATAGTCCTCTGCGTTTATCTTTTTTGGTGGTGATGTTAATGGTTTTTGTTCTGGAGCCATCATCAAAGCCACTAAACATACTTTGATCACTTTGAGCATCATATACCTGAACTTTATCTACTACATCTGGAGGTAAATTACGGGTAGCCATCTTAGGGTCATCACCAAAAAAACGCTTACCATCCACCAAAACACGTTGAACAGTTTCTCCTTGGGCTTTGATGCTTCCGTCTTTTGCTACTTCAACGCCTGGTAACTTTTTTAATAAGTCTTCTACTACTGCATTAGGTTTAGTTTTAAAACTACCAGCATTATATTCAATAGTATCATTTTTAACCTTCATTGGTGCTTCTGTCACCACCACTTCTTCAAATTCTTTTGTCTTGGTTTTCATAAAGATCTCGCCAAGGTCAACCACTAACTTATCTCTACTGATAATTAGTCTTTTATGGACTGTTTTGTATCCTTCAAAACTAATATTGACAATGAATTTCCCAGAGGAAATGTTCTTCACCTCAAACGAGCCATTATTTTGTGACAATCCAAAAGCCTCAAGGGTAGAGTCTTGGGCTTCTACAACGGTGATAGAGGCATCCCTTAGGGCTTGTCTGCCCACACTATCTATAAGCTTCCCTTTAACTGTACCCTTTTGGGCAATAGAGGCAATAGAAAACAACATCAACAATGGAAGTATGTACCTTTTTAGCATAATAAATTTTTGTGAGAATGAATCAAAATAAGCAATTACAAGCACTAAAGTTTCTTATGAGCAAACTAAAGACATGGGTTAGAAGTAATTTGAATAAAATCGGTGAGGCTATTATTCTTTCTTCTATACAATATTGAATGATTCTTTGTTTAAAATGCTTTTATGAAGAATAAATGGTACTACTCAGTAGTTTTACTACACAGTTCACAGGTAAAAAACAAGAATACAAAGCGTTAGTACTTGCCTTTCCACTCCTTTCTCAACAAGTAATATCAGTCAATATATGTAGTCATTGTTAAACCATTAATTTACTGATAATTAACTTTGTTCTCTTTTTCTCCAACACTAAAAGACGCAAAACCTAAGAAAAGTACTTAGTCTAGTTTAAGTTTCTTTTCCCTTTTTCTTTTGTTTCTTATCGTCTTTAAGTCATGAGTTGGAGAAAAAACTAGCCCCTTTTTATTTAAATGGTTTTATGAGCATTAGCTTCTTCATCTCTCACTTTGTGTTTAAGATTCCACTTAGTAGTGATTTTTATTCTTAGTCTACAATAACTTTTATTCGCTTCTCATAAGCTGTTTCCATCCATTTCTGCATGAACTTCTTGTATAGTTTCTGTGTAACAAAGTTGTCCATAATCAGGTTATTAATCAACCAATTACTCCACTCTGGCTTCTTATCTATGTACTTATTATATCGGTCTATTTCTTCTTTTAATGGTCTGTAAAGTTCTCTTTGATAGTTTTTAAATGTACCTTCTTCAAAGTTATCCAGCTTAATTGCCTTGGCAATAAACTCAGCAGCAATGCAACCGCTCATCATCGCATTACCAATTCCCTCACCGTTTGAAGGAGAAACCACCGATGCCGCATCGCCCACCAATAGCCAGCCATCGCCATAAGCCTTACGCTGCAATGAACTGAGCGGAAGCCCCCAGCCTTCCACTTCACCAGTAGGCGTTGCATTGGCAAAACGTTGTTTCAGAATCGGGTCGGTAGTAATGAGTTCAGTAAATATCTTTCGGATGTTATAATTTTTCTCAGACGCATATTTACTCACCATAATGTAGCCTACATTGGCCTCGCCATTAGGCAAAGGAAATATCCAGAAATAAGAGAAAGGATACTTTTTTGGGAAATAAAACTCTAGTAAGTTATCGGGGTGCATGTCTCCTACTCCCTTGAAGTATTGCCTTACCGAGCCCGCATAATGCTTTCTATCTATCTTTCTTTCGCCTAGATGCCTCAATAACAAAGAATGATCTCCATCGGCACCAACCAATAGTTTGCAGTTTATCTCTAGCTCGCCATTTCTGTTTTCAGCTATAATCTTCCAGCCCTCTGTTGTTTTCTCAATGGACTTTGCCTTGGTTTCTGTTAATAGATTGGCGTAGGCTTTATCAATCTTCTTTACCAAGAAATGGTCAAAGTCCATCCGTTTACTCACATAGAAGGGATGATAGTGTGGTTTTGCTAATTTTCTATCAATTACATAATCTCTGTTCTTCCCTGAAGGATGAATAAGCCTCACTCCATTGCAAGGCGTGAAGTTTGGGTTAGAAAGTATTTCATTCTGAAAGATATTTGGATCAATCTGATTCAGCATTCTGATAGATTTCATATCCAGTCCATCACCACAAACCTTATTTCTAGGAAAGCTAGCCGCATCAATAATGATATGATGAATGCCAAGCTTACTCAAAAAGATAGAAGTACTAGATCCCGCAGGTCCCGCACCAATGATGCAAACAACAGACTGTAATTTTTCAGTAAGCATAATAAAATTAGGTTTAATACTTTCTTTTTCAGTTAACCACTAAGTACACAAAGAAAAGAAACAAAGGACACAAAGATGTGTTGTAAAGATTGAAAATTCTATATCAACAATAAACAACACCCCATAATCCTTGTGCTTCTTTGTGAAAACTTAGTGTTCCTTGTGGTGAATCGTCCCAAAAAATAAAGCAACCCGAAGAGGATTGCCTTATGTGTCATATGGGGCGTGGGTGTTATTAAAATTAGTATCCTCTTACGTTCTTGCCTTCCATAAAGTTTAGGAATGCTTTATTACAAACCCTGTTTCCTCCTGGTGTTGGATAATTGCCTGTAAAATACCAATCGCCGGTATTGGTAGGGCAACTATCATGAAGGTCTTCGATGGTTTGATAAATAACTTCTACTGGGAATGTGATGCCTTCTGGCGTTATTAATTGTGCAATCTTATCAGAAATCTCCTCGGTAGTAAATGGTTTGTAAACCAACCTCACCAAGTTCTCAGTGTGCAATTGATTGTTCTTTTCTAATTCTTTTAGTTTTTCCTGAATGTCAGTAAGCAAACTTTCCATCCCCCTTTCTGTAATTAGTTCTATGGCAGCACGGAAGGCAATAAAGTCGCCCATCTTGCTCATATCTATACCATAACAATCGGGATAACGAATTTGCGGTGCCGACGAAACCACAATTACCTTCTTGGGTTTCAAACGGGCGAGCATCCTTACAATGCTTTCTTTAAGGGTTGTTCCACGAACAATACTATCGTCTATTACTATCAGCGTGTCTTGGTAATTGCGCACCGTTCCGTAGGTAATATCGTATACGTGCTGCACCATTTCGTTACGGCTGCTATCTTCAGTTATGAACGTCCGAATTTTTACATCCTTAATAGCTATCTTCTCTTGCCTTATCTTCCGGGTAATCATCTCCTGCAATTTCTCTTCGGTGATGTCATTGCCCCAACTAAGTATTCTTTTTACTTTTATCTGATTAAGATAATCTTCCATGCCCTTCACCAATCCGTAAAAAGCCACTTCGGCAGTATTAGGGATGTACGAAAAGATGGCATTCTTTAAATCGTAACTAATGCTTTCCAATACCCTTTTGCTAAGGTGATAACCAAGGGCAATACGCTCACGATAGATTTTCTCATCGCTACCACGGCTAAAATAGATGCGCTCAAAGCTGCAAGCCCTGCGTTCTTTGGCTGGCACTACTTGTTCTATTTTATAGTTGCCTTCACTATCTACCAATAGTGCTGTGCCGGGCATTAGTTCCTCTACTTCATTCTCGCCCACATTAAAAGTGGTACGAATGGAAGCCCTTTCGCTTGCTGCAACAATTACTTCATCATTAATATAATAGTATGCCGGACGAATGCCATGCGCATCCCTAAAAATGAAACTATCTCCATTGCCTAATAGTCCGCCAACAGTAAAACCACCATCAAACAGCGGAATTGCCTTCTTCAATACTTCAGTAACATTGGCTTCATTAGGCGCTTGTTCATCGGCTTTAACTAAAAAGCTATGAATTACTTCCATCATTGCTGCCAAATCACTTTGCTTTTGAAAATCTCCTGGTTTAAGATTAAGGTATTCGTAAAGATCGTCGGTGTTTACTAGGTTAAAGTTTCCAGCCAATGCTAGGTTTCTTCCGGGTTGTGTATCTCTTTTTATAAACGGATGGCAGAAATCTACATTGTTTCTTCCTTGCGTTCCGTATCTTAAATGCCCCAAAAGCAATTCGCCAAGGTAGGGAACATGTCCCTTCATCAGTCCGGGATGTTTCATTATTTCAGGTTGGTATTTTGCCAGCTCTGAAACTTCGGCATTCACCTTACTAAAAATATCTACAATGGGTTGCTGTGCATTACTCCTTAGTCGCGATAAAAAAGGATAGCCTGGCTCTACATTTAGTTTTACTGCGGCAATACCTGCACCATCCTGACCGCGATTATGTTGTTTTTCCATCAACAAGTACAGCTTATTAAGGCCATACATTACTGTTCCGTGCTTTTGTAGGTAATAAGAGAAAGGTTTTCGCAGTCTTATGTATGCAAGACCACACTCATGTTTTATTTCATCGCTCATTGGTAGAGAAGTATTGTTTTCGGCCTAAACCGACACTATGAAAGCTGCAAATTTAGCGGAGAAGAGTTGAAAGTTGAAAGTTAAAAGTTACAGGTTTCATGTTGCTGGTTTCTAGTAACCTGAAACCTGTAACTAGCATCTTGCAACTAGTAACTCACTATCACCGCTTGCTTGTTAATCTTTTGCACCAATCCTTGTAATACCTTTCCTGGGCCTACTTCTGTAAAGTTTATGGCTCCATCTGCTATCATTGCCTCTACAGATTGTGTCCATCTAACTGCACCTGTAAGCTGTGCTTCTAGGTTTTGTTTTATTTCTGCTGGGTCTGTAACTGCCTTGGCAACCACATTTTGATATACTGGGCAAGTAGGTGTGCTAAAGGTGGTATTGGCAATTGCTGCTGCCAATTCTTCTTTTGCACTAGCCATTAATGGGCTATGGAATGCACCACCCACTGGCAACACCAAAGCACGTTTTGCTCCTGCCGCTTTCATTCTTTCGCAAGCAATGTTTATGCCTTCTATGCTACCACTTATCACCAATTGTCCGGGGCAGTTAAAGTTTGCTGCTACTACTACTTCGCCAGTTTCGGCTTGTATCTCGGCACATATTCTTTCTACAATATCATCAGCCAAAGCTAATACCGCAGCCATACCGCCGGGCTTTATATCGCAAGCTTTTTGCATGGCGTTTGCACGGATACTTACTAGTTTCAACGCATCTTCAAAGGTTAAAGTTTCATTAGCTACCAATGCAGAAAACTCGCCCAAGGAGTGACCCGCCACCATATCTGGCTTTGCATCTGTAAGTGTTTTATAGGCAATTACTGAATGAATAAAGATGGCTGGTTGTGTTACGTTGGTTTGTTTCAACTGCTCATCAGTACCAGCAAACATGATGTCGCTAATTCTGAATCCCAATATATCATTTGCTTTTTCGAAGAGAGCCTTGGCGGTTTCATTTGTTTCGTACAGGTCTTTTCCCATACCACTAAATTGCGATCCCTGTCCAGGAAATACAAAAGCATGTTTACTCATAATCTTTATCTTTTAAGTCGGCAAATCTAAGGAGTTGAGTTATAAGTCGAAAGTAAAGAGTAGAAAGTGGATAGATGTAAGTTTTTGTTTGTTCCTAAAAAGATGTTGGGTAGAGCTTAGGAAGAAGAAAGAAAGAGATGTTTTTTACAGTTAAAAGCAGGAAGTTGCCAGTGCGAGGTCTCCGGTTGCCACCCGAGCACAAAAAGTGGTCATTTTTTGGCTTCCACTTGCCATTATAGAGGCAAACATGGTAAGTTGAAGATGCAAAGTTGCCAAGATGTGAGCTAGATTGGCAACTTTGATCTAAAAACTTGCCAATCTTGCTGCTTGACTGGCAAGTTTTTGGGTTGCATCGATCTCTTTGAGTCTTGCACTGGCAAGTGTGAGCTTTTGAGGGGCAATCCTTGCCTCTTTAATGGCAAAGGTGAGGTATGGAAACATGATTGTTTGCCTTAGCTTGACCTACTTTAACCAAAAAGCAACCTTCGTTTCTCTAAATCTGTAAGATTCTTTAAAAGAAGTAATAGGTTAAACACTAAAGAAGCAATATGTAAATTAGGATTTGTAGGATTATAATAAAGAAAGTATTAACGAGGACGCTAATCCTAGTTATCCTTAAATCCTTATTCAGACAAACTATTACCAAATAAGAGAAACAAGTTCATGGTAGATAGAATTTATAATTGGCAGAAATGAAATATACATTGTCAACTTAGGCAGTAACAATTACGTTTAGTTTTCATAAACTAAAACATAACTATTTTCTGATTGTAGAAATGCATAGCCTCATTTTTTATCCTAAATTGTCTTTAAGCAAAAAGCTGTTTAGTTAAGTTGTACACTACTTTAAGACTATTATCTTTTAACTCACATTTACTTCCCACTATTCAAATCGGTACTGATAGTTTTGTTGTCTAATGATGTTCTATAACGCTTGATGGCATTAATGATGGACTGTGCTATTTGTGTTTGTCCTTCGGGACTGTTTAAATAATCTTCTTCTTCTGGGTTAGAGATGTAGCCTGTTTCTACTAACACTGCCGGCATAGCCACGGCTTGCAATACCCATATTCCTACTTGCCTTTGCAAGGCATCACGATTGATGCGACCAGCTTTTGCAAACTCTTGTTGAATAGTGAGGGCTAAATAAGCACTCCTATCAAAGTATTGACGTGTTTTTAAGTTAATGTAATTCATCTTTTCTGGCGATTCCACATCGAAGCCATCTACTGATTTTGCAGTATTGCTATCCAAATATAAACTTTGGTTTTCACGCATTGCAATCAACTTTAAATCATTTCTGTGCGCACCCCATATATAGGTTTCTGTTCCTTTTGCGGGGTTAGGAATGCTAGTAGTATGGTATTCTTTCACTTCACGGGTATGCTTTTTATGTCCTTTTTTGTAGGTTTCAGTTTTATAACCCACAAACTCACTACGCCTAATTGGGTCGGCACTATTGCAGTGAATGCACACAAACAAATCTCCTTTGGCTTGATTGGCAATCTTGGCTTTTTCCACTGGCGAATCGTACACATCCGATCTTCTGGTTAGCACCACCTCAATGTCGGGCAGTTGTGCATTCATCATTTCTTCCAATTTTAAGGAGATTGCCAATGAAATATCTTTTTCATTGGAGTATTTTCCTGGGGCGCCGCTATCATGCCCCCCATGTCCTGCATCAATCACAATCTTGCGAAGCCTCGATTTCTGAATGGCATCTTTTGTAGAAAAGGAAGTTAAAAGCAATACACAAAAACTTAGCGCAAACAACAGTGTATTTTTTTTGATCATCATGTCTATAAAAGTTAAAGTATTTAATATTATGCCTTTCATTAGGCATTAGTAAGTTTACCGACTATTTTTGCGACCTCACAATATGAAGGAACTGTGTAAAAATAAAGTAAAATCAATCTGGGCATATACAGCTTGGATAAGTTTATTCGTAATTGTGCTGCAATTAACAGCTAGTGGATTGCCATCAGGTGTTTGTTTTAATACAATCGATGCTTCATCAGATACCATTCCGAAAATTAAGCAATCCACTTTGTTAAAAAAGAACACTCCTTTAACCCCCAAAAATGTAATATTAGATAGTTCTATTGAAAATAAAAAAGATTCTATTCAAAAAATTGATACCCTCAATATTTCAAAAGACAGTTTAGATGCCCCTATAAGTTATGAAGCATCAGATTCTGGGGTTTTAATTATTCCTACAAAAGAATTTACCTTATATGGCAAAGCAAAAGTTTCTAATAAAGACGTGAACCTAGATGCTGCAACCATTAAATACAATTCTGGTACGCAAATAGTTCAGGCGTATGGAGCAACAGACACCACAGGCAACCCTTACAGCAAACCTAACCTTACACAAGGGCAATCAAAAACCATTAGTGATTCTATTCTTTTCAGTTTAAAAACACTAAAAGGACTAACCAAGAACACCTATTTGCAAGATGGTGAGATGTATGTGAATGCACAAGTATTGAAGAAGATTAATAAAACAGAATTTTACGGTTATAAAGCACGCTTTACCACTTGCAATCTGGATACACCACACTTTGCTTTTAGAGCTCGAAAAATTAAGATGGTAACCAATAAACTAGCAGTTACTGGCCCAACCACTCCCGAAATAGAAGGAGTGCCATTACCAATAGGCATCCCTTTTGGCATTTTTCCGTTGGCACAAGGAAGGCATTCGGGTGTGTTGCCACCTGCTTTTGCCACGAGCGAAAGCTATGGCTTGGGATTGGAAGGACTGGGTTATTATAAAGTTGTTAACGATCAGATGGATGTTACCGTGCGTAGTGACATTTACTCTTACGGCGGATGGAGACTTGCCGTTAGCCCAAAGTATTTAAAAAGATATAGATATACCGGCAATTTTGATGTAACAATTCAAAAAACAAAGTCGCTAAATACAGCATATACAGGTGGATTTGCACAAGAAGAATTTAATACGGGTAATACTTACCAAATTAACTGGAGCCATAGTCAGGATCAACGAGTGAGGCCAGGAACTAGTTTTAGTGCCAACGTACATTTTGGAAGCACTCGCTATAACCAATATGTTCAAAACAATCCTTACGTTAATTATCAAAATCAGCTAGGTTCAACCATTAACTATTCAAAAAATTTTAAAGACAAGGCGAACGTTTCTATGTCTTTTAATCATAGCCAAAACAGCACAAATCACTTGGTTAATTTAGTTTTGCCAACTGTTACTGGAAGCATTGTTACACTTTATCCTTTTCAACGGAAAGAAATGGTGGGAACGGCTAAATGGTACGAAAAGCTAGGCATTGGATATAGTGGCAACTTGTCTAATCAGCTTGCATTTTACGATACAGCATTTAGTTTAAAAAGGTTACTAGATACTGTTCAATGGGGAGCATCGCATAGCATTCCTATCTCCTTGTCGCTCCCCTCTTTGGGACCTATACAAATTTCGCCGAGTGTATCTTTTTCGCATAAATGGTATGGTCAATCTATCCTTAGGAAATGGGATGCGGCAAATAGTAAAGTAGATACCGTTATTACTAAAGGATTCTATACGGGTAGCCAGATGAGTTTTGGGGTGAGTGCTAATACTCGTGTGTTTGGAACGGTGAACTTTGGTAAGAAAAGTAATATTGTAGCCATCAGGCATGAAATGCGGCCGAGCTTTGGTTTAAGCTATACACCAGATTTATCTAGCCAAAATTTTTACACAGTAAAAGTTGATACCACCAATGGCACAGGTCATTACATGAGGTATTCTAAATTTGATGGCGTAACTCCTGGGGCATTTGGCGAGGGGAACTCTGGTTCTATTAGTTTTGGATTGGACAACACCTTAGAAATGAAGGTGAAAGATTTGCAAGACACTACTAAACCAGATGCTACTAAAAAGGTAAAACTAATAGACGGTTTTGGGTTTAGTGGCTCTTATAACTTGTTGGCAGATAGCTTTGCGCTTAGTGATATTTCCTTCAACTTTAGAAGCACCTTATTTAAAGTGATAAACATAACATCTGGGTTTACGCTAGATCCTTATGCAGTAGATAAATATGGTTACAGAACTAAAAAATATTACTGGACAGGGAAAGACTTAAACTTTGGACGTATCATTTCAGGAAACATTGCCTTATCTACCTCATTTAAAAGCAAAACAAGAGATGGTAAACCTGCAAAAGATAGCATTCCTGTAGATCCTTTTATGACACCCGAAGAACAGCAACAACAATTGCAATACGTGCGAAGCAATCCTAATCAGTTCACAGACTTCAACATTCCATGGTCATTAACGCTGTCGTATTCGCTGAGTTTTAGCAAGCAATTACAGTCTAATTATGTTTATAAAAACATCATTACCTCCAGCGTTAATTTTAATGGAGACTTTAATCTTACTGAAAAATGGAAGATGGGTGGCACTGGTTATTACGATTTCAATGAAAACAAACTTCAGTCATTAAGCATGTTTATCACCCGCGAAATGCACTGCTGGCAGATGGCCATCAATGTGACCCCTATTGGTTCATCGCGTTCTTTCAATATTACCATTAATCCCAAAGCGGGCATCCTTCGGGATTTAAAGATTAATAGAAGTAGGTATTTCTCAAATAATTAATAGTTGATATTTGACAATTATTAATTGACAATTGATATTTTGTTCTGTTACGGTCCTTTAAAATATATGTCGGCTTCCGCATTCTGGTTTCTCTGAGGCATCTGAGGCAATTTTAACCTAGTTTAAAAAACAAAGATTGCCGCTGAAAAGAAATGTAAAAAAATAATTTAAGCCACTAAACAGCCGTTTCAAAGTGGTACAAATTATTTTTTTCTTAGGCTAGTTTACACTTAACAGAAATTGGTGAGATATAAAAATCATGTTGCCTATTTACTAATTCTTATTTTCTATTGACCAATCTAAGGGTGTATTTATTTAACTTGCGCCCCGAAAGTATTAAGATGAAGAAACATAATTTTAATTCAGGGCCTTCTATTTTGCCACAAAGCGTTATGCAGCAGGCATCAGAGGCTATTATTGAATTTAATAATACGGGTCTATCTATTTTAGAGATTGGTCACCGTACGCCTTTCTTTATAGAGGTGATGGAAGAGGCTAGGGCATTGGTAAAAGAATTGATGCAACTGGATGATAGCTATGATGTAATGTTTTTGCAAGGGGGCGCTACTACACAGTTTATGCAAATACCGATGAACTTACTAGATTCCGACGAAACAGCCGCTTATTGCGATGACGGTGTGTGGGGAAGTAAGGCAATTAAGGAGGCATCGTTGTTTGGAAAGGCAGACGTGGTAGCTTCGTCAAAAGATAAAGGATATACTTATTTAAATAAAGGGTTTTCGGTTTCATCAACGGCTAAATACTTACACATTACCTCAAATAACACGGTAGAAGGTACCCAATACTTTGCCGCGCCGGATGTTTCAGTGCCTTTGGTGGCAGATATGAGTAGCGATATCTTTAGTAGGCAAATGGATTTCAGCAAATATTCACTTATTTATGCCGGCGCTCAAAAGAACATGGGTGCAGCCGGTGTAACGGTGGTAATTGTGAAGAAGGATATACTAGGAAAGATAAAAAGACCTATCCCTTCTATAATGGATTACCGAAAACATATAGAAGCGGGCTCTTTAATGAATACACCGCCTGTATTTGCTGTTTATGTTGCCCTTTTAACGCTACGTTGGATTAAGGAAAGCGGCGGATTGGCAGTAATGGAAAAAAGTAGCCTAGAAAAATCCACTTTATTATACAACACAATTGATAGTCTCCCTGTCTTTACAAGTAAAATTGCTGTAGAAGATAGAAGTAGAATGAATGCCGTATTCTTCCTCAATGACAATAACCTTGAAGCACCGTTTTTAGACCTTTGTAAGAAGGAAGGAATGGTTGGCGTAAAGGGTTATCGCACCGTTGGGGGCATAAGAGTAAGCATGTACAACGCATTACCACTAGAAAGCGTAGTGGCATTTACAGATTTGATGAAACACTTTGCAGTTGTTAGTGGTTAGTTATCAGTTGTTAGTCGGTATTATTTTTTCTATAAGTATTTAGCTAAATAATAACCTTCATTCTAATAACTAACCACTAATAACTAACCACTAATAACTAATAACACATTATGAGCAATATTAAACCGTTCAAAGCATTACGTCCGCAGGTACAGATAGCAAAACAAGTGGCTAGTCGTCCTTATGATGTATTGAATAGTGCAGAGGCCCGCATAGAAGTACAGGGCAATCCGAATTCGTTTTTGCATATTACAAAGAGTGAAGTGAGCCTTCCTGAAAGTGTAGATATCCATAGCCCAGAAGTGTACGAAAAGGCAAAGGATAACTTATCTACTTTTATTAGAAACAAGATTTTATTTAGAGAAGAGAAGCCTTGTTACTACATCTATCAACTAATAATGAATGGACGTAGCCAAACAGGGTTAGTGTGCGTGAGTAGTGTAGATGATTACGAAAATGACATCATAAAGAAGCACGAATTTACCCGTCCGGAAAAAGAATTGGATAGAATTAACCACATTAAAACTTCCGGAGCTCAAACAGGGAATGTTTTCTTGGCTTATAAGAATGTAGCTGAGATTGATGCGCTTATAGATAAATGGAAAACGACCAAAGCGCCGGTATATGATTTCTTGGCTGATGATGGTATACAAAATACTATTTGGTTAGTGAATGATGACAAAACCATTGCTAGCATTACCAACCTTTTCGATACAGTTGTTCCCTTTACTTACATAGCCGATGGGCATCACAGAGCTGCTTCTGCGGCAAAAGTTCGTAAGGCGTTGGGTAATAAGATAACTGAAGGAAGCAATCACTTCTTGACTACTTTATTTCCTTCTAATCAGTTGTTCATCATGGACTATAACCGTTTGGCTAAGGACTTAAATGGGCTTACTAAAGAGGAATTCTTTGCTGCATTGGAACAAAAGTTTAAGATAGAAAGAATAGGAATGGAAGCCTACAAACCAACTACGCTTCATGAGTTTGGAATGTTTATAGGTAATGTTTGGTTTAAACTTATTGCCAAAGAAGGAACGTACACAACTGACCCTATTGGAATTTTGGACGTTACTATCTTACAAAATAATATTTTGGATGAAATATTAGCCATTAAAGACCCACGTACTGACACAAGAGTTGATTTTGTGGGTGGCATCCGTGGATTGAAAGGTTTGGAAGACCGTGTAAAAAGTGGAGATTGGGCGGTTGCTTTTAGTTTATATCCTGTTACTATCAATCAACTTTTTGATATTGCAGACAGTGGCAATGTAATGCCTCCAAAGAGTACTTGGTTTGAACCAAAACTAAGAGATGGGGTGTTGACCCACTTGATATATGAATAAAAATCTCTAGTGGGTAGTTGCTAGTTTCTCGATGTTGTTTAGAAAGTTTTCAAACTTTCTGTAATCATGAAAAGGGGATTGTTGCTTGTATTTTTTCATAGTTTTAGTTTTGTGCATTCTTTTAGGCAAAATAAAGCTACTGAAATAGAATATTAATTATTGAAAAGTAGATTGACACTAAAAATGATACTTTGATTCGTACAGTTATGTATAAATTTTTTGTGTCTTTCTACTTACCAATCGAAAAACTGGTAATAACACCCTCGGGCACTCGTTTTTTTATGAAATTCAGATTTGAGTTTTAACCAAATATAAAATGAGACCTATTTTATTACAGGATTATGGTTCTTTAATGTGAGTTGAGTTTTCACTATACTGTATTGTTTGATATTCTATGTGATAAATTTTGATTAAAAGCAGGAAATACGAAATAATTAGTGGGCCAAATATTAATCCTGTCATTCCAAAGTATTTTAATCCAATTATTACACCAAGTACTGTGACAATAGGATGTACATCAGCCATCTTTTTTGCTAATACAAAACGTATTAAATTGTCGCTTGTTCCTATGATTAGAACACCCCATACTATTATAAAACAACCTTGCCAAGTTTCGCCGTTTATTAAAGTATATATTGCTATAGGTAACCAAACTAAAGAACTTCCTACTAACGGTATTATTGAAGCAAACCCTGTTATCACTCCCCAGAATATAGGGTCGCTTACTCTTGAAATGAGGTATGCTAATGTTGCAAGTATTATGTGTAATAAAATTATTAGCGGTATACCAACCGCATTTCCAATTGTTTGTGACTTCAACTCTGTACTGAATAATTTTATATGACTATGCTTGAATGGAAGATAATTGATTATAGCCTCTTCCATTTTGTTTGCATTTACTAACATAAAATATAGAAAAAAGTACATCATGCTAATTGTGGTAAAAAAGTTTATGCTTGTATTTAAAACAGATGATATAAATCTTGTAGCAAAATCTTGAACACCACTGAAACTGCTGTTAATGATATTAATATGGTATTTCTTTTCAATTATATCTCCCATTTCTCTAATAGGCTTTATAAGCATATTTGGACTTAATGCTACACTAATTAGTTTTTCATACAACATAGTTGCAATTATTCCAATTGGAACTAAAATAATAAAAAACGAAATTAAAATTATTATTAAAGCCGCATAGTTTGGTTTCCAGTGTTTTTTTAGGGTAAGCCAGTTGATGGAAGGTTTACATAAAACATAAAACATAATGGCACCTAAAAAAGCTGTGAAAAACTCCATCATACTCCACACAAGTACCCCAGCAAAAAATATGATTATAATTAGCAAAATGTATCGATTGCTGTTTGTTTGTTTTTTAAGTTGCATCATTAACTTATTTATGTAGTTATGAAAGTACTACTTTTACTCAAAATGTATTTAAAATATTTCATATAAATTTTGTTAGTTATGAATAGTAATCAAAAGTTTTTGGGTGGTCTTGTAATAGGTGTTGCCGCCGGAGCAGCAATCGCATTATTGTTAAGTAGTGATAAAGGAAAAGAAATATTTGCAGATGCAAAAAACAGTGCTGATTCTTTTGGACATGATTTACTGTCAAAGTTTCAAGACTTGGAGAGCCAGTTTAAACAGTTTGTTGATAAAGGAAAGGAGATTGTTGTCGAAGCAGAAAATATAGTTACAGAATCGATAATCTCTTAATCCAAATGAATTATTATTTGATTATGTGATTTATCTAATAGTTTGAAAAAGGCTTCTTACTTTGTTTTAATTTAAAATTTGGTATGGAAAATGAAGAATTTTCTTTCTTTTTAGAAAGTAAAGAACAAATTGGACTTTATATTAAAGACCGAGTATTATTACTCAAACTTCAAACAGCACAAAAAACTGCTAGAATAACTGGTTTGCTTTTAACTGGGTTAATTCTTGCAATACTTGGATTTTTTGTTTTGTTGTTTATTAGTATCATGGGTGGCTATTTGTTTGCAAACATGACAGGTAGTTTCTTTTGTGGTTTTGGAATAGTGGCTGCCTTTTATTTACTTCTTTTTTTGTATTTTCTTTTATTCATGAAAAAAAAGATCGAAAAATGGATTGGGGATTTATTAATTAATGTGTTTTTTGAAAAAGAAATAGAAGAAATAAATGAAAAAAGCTAGTGAAGAATTTACCCTCAACACGATTGAGGATACACAAAAGGCAATCCAAATTTTACATAAACGTATTGAGTTTCGTGAAATTGATTTGCAAAATAGGCTTAATCAAATACCAAAGGAAAGTCTTAAAGTTGCTGCAAAATTTATTCTGCCGACTTACTTAAATACAAAAATATCTGGTAGTTCTTGGAGTATTTTCAAAGATTTATTTGAATTAATTTCGCCCTTTGGCAGTAATAAACGTAGACTGTTTTTTGATATTGTGCGCCAGGTGGGCGTAATTAGTGTACTTAAAAAGGTAGTCTCGTATTTTACAATACATCGGTCTTAATTTTGCAATAATACCTCCAATCTCTAAACATTGATCAGAAGACCTCACACATCATTGATACCCTAAAAATTTCTTTGAATCATAATATCCGTAATACCCTGCTTTTTTTATTGTAAAGGATTTTATGAAATGGCGAGTTTTTGGATGTTTGAATGATAAGAATTTAACGCATTTTGTAGAGGTAAAAATTATGACATTTATTGTAATAATAAAGGGTATGCCATTTTCCGCTCATAAAACAGGAGGAAAGCAATGATATCCAAGTGCAGTTTGAATAATAACGATACGTTGATAGTTATGTTGATATAATACAGCGTATACAGAACTTTTGCATACAATCGATAGATTATGGGTTAAGTTAAATCCATGTTCATGTATTGTTGCCTAAATTGTGGAAAGGCTAATCAATAGAGCATCTTTTACTTGTTAGTAAAAAAACATTCGGGATGGAGTGCTAGTATAGAAATAGTGGTAATTTATGTTAAAGAACATGCCATTTAACTTCCTAAAGGACAATTAAGGAGATACTTTTAAATAAGAAGGATAAATATACCCTAAAAAGCCAGAAAGTCATTGATTTACAAGTGAGGGAAATCAGCTAAAAAACGAAATGCTTTTATAAACCCGACAAAACGGATAATAAGGATGTAAACAGTTACCACTCAGGAGCTATACCACTAAGTTCATAAGGAAAAAAGGGACATAAAAGGTTTAACTTTTGCACTTATCATTTCTAAACAAGCCAAGTATCCATACAATCTTTATGTTCTTTGTTAAATCCTTAGTCTTAGTTCGGGTTAAAATACACCTGAGTAGTAACAGTAAACGGGAAAAGAATATTGATGCAACATATCAAAATAAAAATATTCAAGATTATGACCTAAAGATGTAGGACTAAAAGAAGAACAATTAATCTAAATTGTGCAACTATTAATTTTGAATGTGGGCTAATAAACCTATTTATCATTACCGTCATCATTGGTTCCCTGCTTTCCCTTCTTATCTTTTTTATCTTTTTTTACTTTAACTGCTTTGTTTGCATGACGTCCTGTACCATCGCCATCATCCAAAATTCCTCCTGCTGGGTTTAGGTTATCAAGCACTTTTTGCAATCTAGCTTTTGCAGCAATGGCCTCTGGATTCTTTGTATCTGCAGGTATTGCTATTTCCTCAAACGGTGCTTTGGACATATCGAATAATTCGCCAGCTTGATTCAATTTCCAATTTTTTTCACGCACATACCAGTTGGCAGCTAGTTGATTATAAGCCCAACTTCTGTGTTCACCTTCTTTACCTTTTATGTAAGGCAGTATGCTTTGACCATCTATCTGATTACCACTATATTTTATTCCTGCCACATCTGTTAGCGTTGGAAAAATGTCGCTTGCATCAACCATGTTTTCACAAACCTTACCCTTTGGCGTTACTCCTTTCCATGAAGTAATAAGTGGAACCAATCCACCTCCTTCAAACATTGATCCTTTACCACCTACTATTCTTCTGCCACCAATTGTAGCTCTTTCCGTGTGTCCGTTTGCTGTACCGTTATCACCCATAAAGAAAACCAATGTATTCTTAGTTAGCTTTAAACTATCTAACACATTCATCAACTTGCCCACGAGTTTATCCATGTAGGCTACATTGTCATAATAAATATCTTTACTATCGGGTTTACTATCTGGCGTAGGTAAAATTTCTCCATGCACATGCGACATTGGATAATAGAGAAAGAAGGGTTTATTTTTATTCTCAGACAAAAACTTTACTGCTTCATTGTGCATCAAATCTGGCAAATACTCACCATCTTTCAATGGAATACTCTTGCCGTCCATAAAATATTCTTTTCCTTTTTCCTGTGTATTCCAATAGATGCCACTTCCTTTAAAGGTTAGGTAATGGTCAAATCCAAAGTCGGAAGGCATTAATGGCAGTTGCCCCCACTTGCCAATAGATGCACTAACATATCCTCCTTGTTTAAGTACTTTGGCAATCATTGTTTCTTTTTCGGGGGTAAACTTCCCAGTAGCATCTTGATTAGTAGCACCTGTTCTGAAAGCATAACGACCTGTAAGTATTAATGCACGTGATGGGCCACACAATGCAGCTGTGTAATTATGCGTAAACCTAACACCATTCTTGGCCAATAAATCAATATTTGGCGTTTTGTAATTATCTGCACCATTGCAACCTACTTCACCAAAACCGTAATCATCAGCCAAAATAAATACTATGTTTGGTTTCTGTTGTGCAAACAACGTGGTAACAAAAAACAGACTTAGTGCAAGGGTGCACTTGAAAAATTTGTGTAACATTTCTTTTAAATTTAGTTTGATGAAAATGACAAGTTCGTAATATTTCTGCGATATTATAACTAATTTTCTACCCTAGATGATAGC
>CANFLL010000005.1 GCA_947447825.1 Chitinophagaceae bacterium
AAGACAGAAAACCCCGAATCTGTTTTATCATTGGGAAAAGGGGTTCTGTTAATGTTATTAAAGATAACACGAGCCGTGTGAGGTGAGAGTCTCAAGCACGGTTCTGTGAGAGGCTTAGGGGTGAAAATCCCCTTTGCCTACTCGGCGGTGAATTAATTGAGAGGTAACAATTATTTAAATGTTAATTGTGGCATCACTAAACAATATTTCTTCTCTTTTTACGTTATCATTTTAAGCTTAGTACATTAATTAAAATCATTTATTGCATTAGCATTCATAACACAAGGTTTAAATAAAAATATGTATCAACGAATACTCATATCAAGCTTTCTTTTAATAGTCTCACTAATTTGTGCGCCATCTTTTGGGCAATACACACACATCACTAGTGATGTAGATGGTGAATATAAATTGGCTAAAGAATATTATTCTAAAGAAGAATATAGTTTGGCTTACCCCATTTTTAAAACCATGTATAGCAATGGAATAGCTAAAAGTAATTATCCTGCTTCCATAACTGCCGAATGCAGATACCATTATCTTTCTTGTGGCTTAAAACTGAATGATTCTACCATTAAACATAAGGCATTGGAGTTTATTGAGCTTCAGCAGGAAGTGCCGTTGGTGCAACGACTAAGTTTTGAATTGGGCGAATATTATTTCAGAAACAAAAACTACCCCGATGCCATTACCTATTATGGTAAGGCTGGCATTGCAAACCTTAGCAATGCTGACATTGGCGAAATGAAGTTTCATAAGGCATACAGCTATTTTTCGATGAAGCAGTTTCAGGAAGCCAAGCCACTATTTGATGCTATCAGGCAGATACCTACCGACTCTAATTACATTGATGCCAACTATTATTATGGCTTTATTGCCTTTGGCGAAAAGAATTTTAAAGGTGCATTGGCCGCTTTCAAAATAGCCGAAACGAGCCCTGCATATACTTCTGTTGTTCCGTTTTACATAGCCGAGATTTATTATTTTATGAATGATAGAGATCAGGCACTTACTTACAGTGAAGAAACATTGAAGAAAGGAGGTCAGTTCTATGATTTGCAATTAAGACAATTGACAGGTAAATTATATTTTGATAAAAGACAATTCAAATCGGCCTTGCCTTACTTGGAAGACTACATTAACAAATCGGAAAAGGTAAACAGAGAGGATTTGTACGAATTGAGCTATTGCTATTACGAAGCGGGTAACTGGGATAAAAGCATTGAAGGGTTTAAACAATTGGGTGGTAAAGAAGATTCATTGGCACAAAACAGTATGTATCTTTTGGCTGATGCTTACCTTAAAACCGACCAAAAAGAGAATGCTCGTAATGCTTTTCTGTTCTGCTCAAGCAATAATAGTAATGCGGTTCAAAAAGAAATCTCTTCTTTCAGTTATGCAAAACTTTCTTACGAATTAGGTTACACAGATGTGGCATTAACTGAATTGAAACAATTTATTACTGACTATCCAAATAGTAAAAATAACCAAGAAGCAAAAGAATTGCTAGTGGGTGTTTTGGCAAACTCTAGTAATTACAAAGAAGCATTATTGGTTTTTGAAGGGTTGAAGTCGCAAAGCGAAACGGTGAAGAAACTGTATCCTAAAATATTGTATGGCCGTTCGGTGGAACTAATAAACGATCAGCAGCCTGAGGCAGCCTATAAACTGTTGAGCATTATTATTAAAGCACCCTACAATGGAAAATGGTTAGCATTTACATATTTCTGGAAAGGAGAGATTGCCTACAGAACAGGTGCTTTGGATGAGGGGATTACTTATTTTTCGAACTATTTATCGAACCCACTTACCAACGGAGAAATTAATGCAACCAATGCACACTATAGTCTTGGCTATTGCTACCTTAAAAGAGAAGATTACAAAGCCGCAGATAAACAGTTTGGGGCAATTGCACTTTCAATAAACAATAACTCTTCTGCACTGCAACAAGATGCTTACATCAGAAGGGCCGATTGTTTTTATATGATGAAACAATATAAACCAGCAATAAAAATATATGATGACGTGATGGCGCATCAACTAAAAACTGCAGACTATGCACTCTATCAAAAAGGTGTGATTGCTGGGGCTCAAAACAAAAACAAAGATAAGTTAGCGTTAATGCAGAGCCTATTGCTCCAGTATCCTAGCTCTACCTTAGCACCAGACGCTAACTTGGAAATTGCGAATAGCTTTTTGGCAGAAGAAAAATACAATGATGCTATCTCTCCATTGCAACAAATATTGGCTAATAAAGAAGCAACTAATCTTTGGCCAAAAGCGTTGTTGAAAACAGGGGTGTCTTATTTTAATACCGAAAAAAGTGAAGATGCTTTAAACAACTTTACACAGTTGGTTAAGCAATATCCTAACACACAAGAAAGTGATGAAGCAATAGAATATATACGCACCATCTTTATTAATAACCAAAAGCCCAATGAATTTATCAGTTTTATGCAGCAAAATGGTAAGAGTGTTAGTGTTTCGGAAGCCGATTCATTAACCTATCGTGCTGCTTCCATTAAGTATGAGGCTAAGGAATTTGAAAATGCAAAAACTGGTTTTGCTACTTACATTGCTGGCTATCCTTATGGTAAATATGCCATTGAGGCAAACTATTTCTCTGCCGAATTATACATTGCTTCAAAAGATGCAAAGTCGGCATTACCATTCTACAATGCAGTGGCAGCAAAAGCACCAAACAAATATGCGGAAAGAAGTGCCTTGCAAAGTGCCAGGATTTACTATTTCAACTTGAAAGATTATGCCAATGCTGAAAAGTATTTCATTCAACTAAAAGGCTTAACGATTCAACAAGAAAACAAATTGGAAGCAATGCGTGGTTTGTTACGTTGCCAATATCATTTACAACAGTTTAAGGATGCGGCAGATAATGCAACAGCATTGCTTGCTGAAACTGGTACCCAAACAGATGATAAAATGATGGCCAATATGGTTGTTGCAAAAAGCTATCAGGCAACTAATAAACTTGATGAAGCTACCACTGCTTACAAGGCTGTAATTGCTTTGGGTAAAAGTGAATATGGTGCAGAAGCACAGTATAGGCTAGCAGAGATTTTGTTTTTGCAAGAGAAATATGACGTAGTAGAAAAGGCGGCTTTTCAGGTGATAAAAGACAATGGATCGTATGAGTATTGGGTTACTAAAAGCTATATTTTATTGGGTGATTTATACTTCAAACAAAAAGACTTCTTTAACTCGGAAGCCACCTTTAAAAGTGTATCTGAAAACAGTGGCATAACTGATTTGAAACAAGAAGCTACTGATAAATTGGCTAAAGTAATTGAGGAAAAAAACAAGACTAATAAAGTAGAAAACCCACAATAAAGAATACATAAAATGATGTACTATATTAAAAAAATATTGTTGTTCACGCTGCTACTAACCCTGTCGGCAACGGCTTTAAATGCACAACATGCTCATAAGAAAAAGAAGAAAGCAGCAACAACCAAAGTGGCTAAGAAACAAACGAGTGCTGCTAAGAAAGGAAAAGGAAGGGTAAGAAGAGGAACTGAAGCTGCAACCAGAGTGGGATCGCCTGCTTTGCCTTTGGAAGAATCGAAGGTTATGCCTGTAGATGTTGCGCCTAAAAGGAAGGAAGTAGTGAATTTGACAGAAATGACTATCATAAAAGACACTACCACTGTAGAAGATACGTTGAGCACTGCAAAGGAAGTTATTATTACTTCTTCTTTTAAGCCGTCACTTAGGAATGCGTCTAAAATTAATTTTACTGCAGCAACACCTGTATTAGATACCACGAAGTTGCAATTGGTTTATAACATCCCTTCGCAAAATCTATTCTTTTCCTATCAGCCAGTGCCTATTAAACCATTGGCTTTGGCAGCAGACTCTGCTTTCACTTGGGAACATCATCAATATGTGAAGGCAGGTTTTGGCAATAATAGTTCTCCTTATCTGGAAGCAGGAGCTTCTTTTGGCGATGGAAAATTGAAGATGATTACTGCCCATGGTAAGTATCAATCAGCAAAGGGTAGTTTGCCATTACAAGATTATAATAAAGCTGGTATTGATCTTATCGGCATCTTCTCTACTTTAAAGAATCATGAAATTACCTCCAAGGTTTATTGGGATCATAATAGTGTATATAGGTATGGCTATAAACCAGATTCCTTGAAAATTAATGGTGATTCTTTACGCAATAAGTTTAATACAATTGGCTTTTCGGTAGGGCTTCAAAATAAAGTTCCAACTGCTTATGGCATTACTTATCATCCTCAATTAGACTTTAATACATTCTTCAACACGAGTGCATCAAAAGAATTAAATGTTAAGTTGACTGTTCCTGTAACAAAAGCTTTTGATCGGTTGTTTACGCTGGATTTGGTGCCAACAATTGATGTTACACATTATTCGAATAAGCAATTTAAGGATACTGTTTCTGTTGATAATAACCTGTATAGTTTCAATTCTTCACTTCGGTTCATTACCCCCAATTTTAAAATTAATGTTGGATTGATTCCTGCTTGGGATAATAGCAGTTTTGCTTTAATGCCAAATTTTCAATTAGAAGGTAAGATTTTAAATAACAAAGTAAATGTTGATGCTGGGTGGATTGGCTACATTCAAAAGAATACCTACAAAACCTTGGCTGACGTGAATCCTTACATCATTCCAGTTCATTCATTGTTTAACACAAAAACAACGGAAGAGTATGTGGGCTTGCGTGGAAGCATTAACAACCATCTTACTGGTAAAGCAAGACTTTCTTTTTTAAAGATGGATAATGTGGCGTTGTTTGCTAATGACACAACTGCTGGTAGTAATCAGAATTTCTTGGTTTTAAACGAACCCTCGATACAAGCACTAAGATTAAGAGCTGAAATAGTGTATTCGCACCAAGAAAAGCTTTCAGTTTTGGCTGGTGTTACTTATACACAGTTCACAAAATTGACTGTGAATAATAAAGCTTATGGACTATTGCCTTTAGAAATTTACAGTACTTTGCATTGGAAGGTGCTAAATGACCTAACCTTAAAAAGTGACCTTTGTTTGTTTGATGGTAGTTATTACCGCACGCAAACAATGCAAAGTGGCAAGTTGAATCCTGCTTTTGATGCTAATTTGTCCGCTGAATTTCCTGTAATGAAAAAGCTAAATGCTTGGGTTCAGTTTAATAATTTTTTAAACAACCACTACCAACGTTGGGATCAATACCAAGTTTTAGGTTTCCAATTATTGGCTGGAGTTGTATATTCGTTCAGATAATCATAGTTTATGTATCCATTCTTGTATAAATATTTTTTGGTTAACAAAAAGGTCGGCATACCTGGTTTAGGTGTTTTTTCTCTTCAAGAAATACCTGCTTCTCTCGATTTTGTTAAGGGCTATTTGCGTGCACCTCAATCTAAAATCATTTTCACCAAGAACGAATCTGATATTGTAGATAAAAGTTTATTTATCTATTTGTCTAGAGAAATGCAAGTGGAAGAATGGCAGGTGGCAAAGAAGTTTCAGGATTTCACGGCGGCTATTATCAGTAATATAGATACTAATACGGCTGTTGAATTACCAGGTATTGGCAAGTTGCAAAAAGGATATAATGATGAGTTTGTTTTCATTGCAGAATCAGAGGCTACCACTGTTCCTGCTGCCGATATTAAACTAAATAATACCAATGATTCAAGAGCTAATCTTGTTGAGTTATACAGCACCGGCGAAAACTTAATTCTTACAGAAGAAACTGAAGAAGATAAGTTAGAGATGATTATCAAGCATAAGGAAGAGGATTATTGGTGGGTTTATGCCCTTATTCTTGCCTTAATGGGGGTTGCGGCTCTTTTATACTATTACATCTAATACTTACTTTTTTTCACATGGCATCTACAATTACTTATCAGCAATGTCCTTGCTGCAATAGTTCCCAAATAGCCCATCACTTAAAGGCAAAAGATTACACGGTTAGTAATAAATACTTTGAAATATGGGAGTGTAGTAACTGCACATTGAGGTTCACACAGCACATTCCAGATGAATCTTCCATTGGTCCCTACTATCAATCTACTAGTTATGTTTCTCATTCTGATACACAGGATGGGCTAATTAATAAATTGTATCATCGAGTACGAAACATTACTTTGGGTCAGAAAAAAGATTTGATTGTTGATGCTACTAAATTGTCCAATGGCAATTTGTTAGATGTTGGCTCTGGCACTGGTGCTTTTGCTAACACCATGCAACAAGCAGGTTGGACTGTTACTGGTTTGGAACCAGATCCTTCTGCTAGAAAAGTAGCTGTAGATAAGTTTGGTTTGTTCCTCAATAGCCCCGAAGAACTTTTTTCTTTTCAGCCTAACACTTTTGATGTTATAACAATGTGGCATGTGTTGGAGCATGTACACAACTTGCATGGATACCTTGAAAAATATTTTTCTATTCTAAAAGACAATGGCAAACTTATTATTGCTGTGCCAAATTACACCAGTACCGATGCGGATAATTATGGAGAGTATTGGGCTGCTTATGATGTTCCTCGTCATTTATATCATTTTTCGCCAGCCAGCATGAAACAATTGGCGGCATTAAAAGGATTTAAAATAGAAGCCTATAACCCAATGTGGTTTGATAGTTTCTATGTAAGTATGCTTAGTGAACAATATAAAACAGGAAAATCGAACCTAATAAAAGCCGTTTGGAATGGGTTGATGTCTAACCTGAAAGCTTCAAGTAACAACAAACTTTGTAGTTCAGTTATATATGTAATGAGCAAGGCATAGGATTTATTTTTTGATTACTGCACAAAAATAATGTTCCAGAAAGAGTGGATACTAGCAGGCGTTTACAATTAGAAATGCTAAAATGGTTGTAATTGATATGCTAAGTATTACTTATTTTGTGGGCTAAACCTAAGTACTCTTTGCTTTTCATCTTGTGAACTTTGGGGTAAATTTCCTGAAGGGAAACAAAAAAGCAGTCACTAGATTGCCTGTGACTGCTCAATAATTTCATTCATATCAATTGCATAATGACTTTCATCATACGTGCATTCCCCATTTTTAATGAGAAGAACTTGGGGCGATTCATGGTGAACCTGAAAAACCTCAGCTATTGAGTTGGAAATATTTTTATGTTTAATTAAATCCAAATAGTAGAAATCTGCATCAGGAAGAGTTGGCGTTTTCTCCAATCTGTTCTTTGCAACACTACTAATACTGCACCTTGTGCTATGTTTAAAAATTACTTGAGGCTTCGAAAATGATTTGGCCTTAATATTTTCAATGCTATCTATTTCACTTATTTCTATCCAATCCATATTGTTCAGTTTCTATCCAGTGAAGTATCTTTTATTTGTTGTAGGACAACCTTTATAACGCTGAGATGATGCGCAAGATGATACAATCATCGCAACACTCAAAACCAAAACCAAACCCATCAAAAATTTCTTCATATTTCTGTTCTTTCTCTTTTTACTAAGGCAAATATATATATTTAGGATTGCAACATGCGTCATTGGGCAGCACAATTATTTTTACAAGTAGTGTTTAAGACATGATTAACAAATTGCATTGTTGTAAATATCCCTTTAGATGCTAGCAAACTACGCTCTCAAAACAATTACTTCCCCACTATTATCCCATTTAATTACTGATGAAGGCTCTTTGGGAACATCATCAGTTTGCCTATACCCAACCACATAATCAACACTATTAATAATTTCTTTGGTAATGTCTGCATAAAAAGACGGTGTTGGTTGACCACTAATGTTTGCCGAAGTGCTTACAATAGGTTTTTGAAACCTTTTAATTAAATGCTTGCAAAATGTTTCGTCACATATCCTGATTCCAACGCTGCTATCCTCGCCCAATATATTTTCCGCCAATCCAATTACACCTTCATAAATAACGGTTGTAGGCTTGGTGACTGTGTCTAAATAATCAAAAATAGAAAGATCCAGTTGTGTAACGTGGTGCATTACCTCTCTTTCAGTAGCCATCAACACAATCATTTTCTTGCTATCTTCTCGTTGTTTTAAATGATATATTTTTGATACGGCCGCTTCATTGGTGGCATCGCAACCTATTCCCCAAACAGTATCTGTAGGATATAAAATTAATCCTCCTGCATTTAGTACCTCTAAACATCTATCTATATCTTGCTGAAAATCTTCCATCACTTTAAAAAATTATTTAAATTTAAATTAAACATCTAACAGGTTTATCAATCATTAACCCTCTTTGAAATGTAGAAATAAAATATTCTTAACTATTCAGAGGATATTTAACCACAAGGGTCACTAAGGCTTCCACAAAGAACATAAGTGTTGTGTTGTGTTATTTCTTCATAACTACCATTGGGTGACTCTAAACCTTAGTGTACTTAGTTTTTTCCTTGTGTACTTCGTGGTAAATAACCCCTGAAGAGTTACAAATTTGCAGTCTAATTGAGTATATTTCTAACATATTATTTACAACTGAATACTTTCTACTTAACATGCAAACATATAATTCAAAATTCATTCTTCATAACTCAATCCGTCTCTCTTATGTTTGCAAAAATTGATTATTTATGGAATTAAAGAATCGCATTGAAGCTATATGGAATGATAGGGCTTTGGCAAAAGAAGCAGATTACATAGAAACAATCCGCGAAGTGATTGAACAAGTAGATAAAGGGATTCTACGAACAGCGTCTCCATCAGAAAATGGTTGGGTAGTGAATGAATGGGTAAAACAAGCCATCCTGTTGTATTTCGGCATTCAGCAAATGGAAACTTACACATTGCCTCCATTTGAGTTTTATGATAAAATGTTGTTGAAAAAAGATTATGCTTCCATTGGCGTTCGTGCAGTTCCACATGCTGTTGCTCGTTATGGTGCTTATTTGGCAAAAAACGTAGTGTTGATGCCTAGCTATGTAAACATTGGTGCTTATGTGGGCGAAGGAACAATGGTTGACACTTGGGCTACTGTGGGTAGTTGTGCCCAGATTGGTAAACACGTTCATCTTAGTGGTGGTGTAGGTATTGGTGGCGTTCTTGAACCATTGCAAGCTAGTCCTGTTATTATTGAAGACGGTTGTTTTTTGGGTAGCAGAAGCATTGTAGTAGAGGGAGTTATTGTAGAAAAAGAAGCGGTATTAGGAGCCAATGTAGTATTAACTCAATCTACTAAAATTATTGATGTAAGTGGTGCTGAACCGATTGAGTACAAAGGGCGTGTTCCTGCAAGAAGTGTGGTTATTCCTGGCACTTATGCTAAGAAGTTTCCTGCTGGAGAATATCATGTAAACTGTGCTTTAATTATTGGTACTCGTAAACCTAGTACTGATTTGAAAACAAGTTTGAACGATGCCCTTAGAGATTTTAATGTAAGCGTGTAGAGACTAGTCGAAAGTTGATAGTCAAAAGTTATAGACCAGACTGACTTTCGACTCTTGACTTTCAACTTTCGACTAAAAAGATTCATGAATAAAAAATTAAACTTAGCTGGTTTTGGTATCGCCCTTTTCGGGGCGATACTTTTTTCTACAAAAGCAATTTTTGTAAAGCTGGCTTTTCATGCCACCCACACAGATGCCATCACGCTGTTGGGGTTGCGTATGCTTTTTTCCTTCCCTTTTTATGTGGTGATTGCGGTAGTTTCTTCCAGAAAAGAAGGTGCTGTTAGCATTACTCCAAAGCAGTGGTTCTATATTGGGTTGATGGGGCTGTTTGGCTATTATATTAGTAGTCTATTCGATTTTATTGGTTTGCAATACATCACCGCAGGGCTTGAAAGACTAATACTTTTTCTATATCCTACATTTTCTGTATTAATTAATACCCTCATTTTTAAAATAAAACTAAACCGCACGCAGATTATTGCTTTGTTGCTTACTTATTTAGGTATAGGTCTTGCCTATTATGGTGAGTTTAAATTGGATACTAGTAACCCTAATTTCCTCTTCGGATCTTTGATGATTTTTCTGTGTAGCATTACCTATTCTTTTTATTTGGTAGGTACAGGCCGATTAGTAAACAAAGTAGGTTCCACCAGATACACCACTTATGCCATGCTGTTTGCAACCCTTGGCATCTTTACACATTATGCAATCAGTAAACCCTTAACTGGCTTTATTTTTACACCAATGCTTATCGGCTATGGATCAGCCTTAGCCATTATTGCCACCGTTATTCCTTCTTTCATGATTTCTTATGCCATGAAAAATATTGGCAGTAACAATGTATCCATCATTACCAGTATTGGGCCTGTGAGTACTATTGTTCAGGCCCATTATATATTGGGAGAAAAGATTTTTACAGAACAGATAGCCGGCACTTTTCTAGTGGTTATTGGTGTTTTATTGATTGGATGGAAATCAAATTCAGACGAAACCATACCTAATAAGTGATTTTTTTCTCCAAATAAGAGGTCTCTTATTGCCAATAAGCTTTAGCTTATTCCAAATAAGAGGTCACTTATTGCCAATAAGAATAAGCTTATTCCGAATAAGAGGTCTCTTATTGCCAATAAGAATAAGCTTATTCCGAATAAGAGGTCTCTTATTGCCAATAAGAATAAGCTTATTACGAATAAGTGACCTCTTATTTTACTGATTCAATTAGAAATTTTAAAAAGGGCAAACCGAAGAAGTTACTATCCCTTCCTTATCAGTAGAAAGTATGGCCGTGCCTTGGTTAAAAGTTACAATCCAGATGCTATCAAAGTCGTCATCAGGCCATTTTAATTCCTGTTTCACCCCTAAAGCATTTACTATTGGGGCAATGGCTTTGTGTTCCCACACCACCAACACAGTTCCACTTTGTTTCATAATGGCACTTGCAAGTTTACTTGCATCCTTTTCTTCAAAGTTTGTATTGATAGAAAGATTGTATTTCACAGCAAAAGGAATGATGGTTTCAAACATGCGGCAATGCTTGGTTTCTTCACCCAAACCAAGCGCAGAAACGTACACATTGCTTGGAATGCCAAACTTTTTATAGAGTACATTGGGTAATTGAAGCGACCTGTTAAAACCATCACAAGTAAGGTTATTGCCTTTTTTGGGTTTTTCGCCATGACGAATGAATACCACTTTTAGAGGAGCATTATCCATGGAAGATTGTGCAAACAGAACAGTATTAATCCCAAGACTAAATACAAACATTGCCAGAATGAATAAAAGATTTCTTTTCATTTCTCTTTTTGATTGAATAAAAATTAATCAACAAATCTATTAGCCGAATCAGAACGATGAAGCCTAATACTGGATGGTAACAAAAAGATAACATGCGGATGAAAGATTTTTACCACAAGGAACACAAGGAAAAAGCACAAGGCTCACTAAGGTTTTACAGTTAATCCTAGTGTCCTTTGTGAAAACCCTTGTGTTCTTTGTGGTAAAGTTTTCTCTAGTATCCTTTAGATGAAAGATTTTTACCACAAGGAACACAAGGAAAAAGCACAAGGCTCACTAAGGTTTTTCAATATTTAATCGAAAGGATAATATTTCTTTTAAGTGATTGTCCATAAATAAATGCCACTTTTATACTCGCACCTTTGCGACCTTAAAGTAAAACGTGTTGCCTAAAATCAACAATCCCTTTGCGCCTTCTTTGCATTGTTACTTTGAGAACTTTGCGGTTATTTTTTACTTCTTAAAAGTGATGCTTATTTCTTTTTAACTACCTACTCTTTTTATTCCTTGTTGAAACCCTTGTGTGCTTTGTGGTAAAGTTTTCTTTAGTATCCTTTAGATGAAAGTTTTTTACTACAAGGAACACAAAGAAAAAGTACAAGGCTGGCTAAGGTTTTACATTTAATCCTAGTGTCCTTTGTGAAAACCCTTGTGTGCCTTGTGGTAAAATATCCTTTGTGATTCCTTCTTTTTTACTATTCTTGCCAATTACTCAATCAGCATTAACTAGAAAAAACGTGTATTTCTACTCAATAGACAAATCTTCTGTGGCAGAATATAAGGATAAGGGAAGCCGTTTTATTGCTTTTGCCTATCCTTTGAAGAATGCTGAAGATTTTAAAAAGATTTTATTAGGATTGAAAAAAGAACATCCTAAGGCGGTACACCATTGTTTTGCCTACAGGATTGGTACTGATGGAAATAATTTTAGGGTAAGCGATGATAAAGAGCCTAGCGGTTCGGCAGGTAAACCAATACTTAATGCCATAGATAGCAGACAATTAACCAACGTATTGATAGTGGTAGTTAGATATTTTGGAGGAACATTATTGGGTGTTCCTGGATTAATAAATGCATATAAATCTTCAGCAGCAATGGCTTTGCAACTGGTGCCTGCCATACAATACCCCATTGAGATAAACTATCAATTACAATTTAATTACACCATGATGAATGAGGTAATGATGATTGTGAAACAATTTAACTGCTCAATATTGAAACAAGATAGTCAACTATTCAGCATTTTAGAGATAGGCATCCCCAAAGCCAAGTTGAATGAAGCATTAAACAAACTAAAGGAATTGCATACAGTGGAAGTGAAGAAGATATGAAATTTGACAAAGCATAGAACTCATATTTTATAAATACGCTAGGCTTTTCCTGAAAGTTTATACACTAATATTCCAATAATTTCTTTCATGGTGCCTTCCCAATCAATCAAAACAGTTAGAGAGGGTAGAAGGTATTGTTGAATGGTGTAAATTTTATTACAATAATAGAATACACTTGGAAATGGCACAACGTTTAAACCTGCCTTTTTAAAAACGCTCATTGCTCGTGGCAGGTGTGTAGCAGAACTAATTAATACAAAAGGGCCTTGAATGTGCAAAGAATCGAGGATTTGTTTAGAGAATATGGCATTTTCGTACGTGTTTCTCGATTTATTTTCTTTAATTATGTCTTTTGCAGGAACGCCCGATTTAAGTAATTCTTCTACTATGTAATCAGCTTCTCCTGGTTGCTTGTACACCAAATTTGCCGAACCACTAGTAATCAATATTTTTTTAATGATACCCTGACGATATAAAATGTTTGTTTGAATAAACCTATCTGCTGCCCCACTAAAATGCCCCACATTGTTTTTGTCATAGCCGGCCATGCCTCCCAATAAAATTCCTACTTCATATTGTTTGCCTGGCACTATGCCGCTGTCATTTACTTGTCTGGCTACTTCTATTTCGTTATGAAGATACTCGTTAGAAAAAATTAGTGTTATAGCTATTAAGGCAACAAGTAGTCTTTTCTTTATCTTTTCGTTTTTTGCAAATAGGTAAAAGATGAAAAGTACTAGGATCCAGTTGAAAGGCTGTACAAATAAAAAAAGAATCTTGCTTAGTATGAAAAACATAAAAAGGTATTAGTGTAATTAAAAAATAAGTTGGAGGCAAAGTAAGCGAATATGATTAAATCTGTATCTCCAATCTACATTTAGGAAGGTTGTAAATGAGTGTAAGAGGCTCTTTTGAAAATGAATAGAAAAATCAATTCCAATATTGTGTTACAAACAGTAATTTATTTACACATAAAAGGAGGTCTTGAGGTTGTTAAAATATCTATTGTGCATTAATTATTTTCATGAATGAAAACAACGAGCGAAAAACGTTTTCGGAAAAATTTATGAATTGAAACGTTATTACATGAATAATAAGTTAATAAATTGCACGACATTACTCTACTTTATAAGTAGTTTTTAAAAGTTGGATATAACAAACAATTATATATCATTAACATTAAAAAGAAAATTATGAAAAAAACGTTTACGCTTGTTGCTGCTCTTTGTGGCTTGATGGCTGCGAAAGCACAAACTGCCCTTACACCGGGTAACTTAGTTATTTACAGAGTGGGAGATGGTTCTGCTACTCTTGGCGCTACTGCAGCTCCTGTGTTTCTTGATGAACACACAATTAATGCGACTACCCTTTTCACAAAGTCAGCACCTTTGGCTCAGTCAATTGCTTTGCCAGCAAAAGGAACTGCTCCTGCTGGTAATTATTTGTTAACAGCTTATGGTAATGGGTCTACAGAAGGTTTTATTACTCGTTCAGTTGATGGTACTCACCTAGTTTTCTCTGGTTATAATTCTGCTACTGATAGTTCAAAAACTAAAGTTGCAAATTTATTAAATACCACTGCTCGTGTAATTGGTACTGTTGACCTAGCTGGAAACATAAACACCAGCACTGCAATTGCGGGTGTTCCGTATGCAACAAATAAAACTGGCTATGCACCTCGTAGTGTAATTTCTAAAGATGGTACAAGTTTCATTTTTAACAGTAGCACAGGTGGTGTTTATTCAGCTAAATTAGGAGATACTGCATCTACTGCTGTTTCAGTTTACAACAAAACAAAACACCCTCAAGGAAGTCCTACTTCTCGTGAACTAGGTGTTTACAATGGTAAAATCTATTCTTCTTATCAGTCAACTTACATTGCACCAGGAAATACAACAACTTCTTCTGTAACTTTTGCATCATTGGGTTCAATTGATTCACCTGATACCGCAATGACTATTTTACCTGGTATTGATACTGTTTATGCAAGTGCTCCTACTACCAAGTCATCTCCTTATCAGTTTGTATTATTGAATTTACCTAAAGGTGATGTATTGTACATAGCTGATGATGCTACAAGTGGTGCAATCACTGAAAGAGGAATTCAAAAATATTCTTTAGTATCTGGAACTTGGGTTTATAATGGTTCCATTTACGCTGCTGCTGCAAGAGGCTTAACAGGCTATAACAATGGTGATACAGTTGCTTTATTTGCAACTTCTACTAAGAAATTGTTTGGTGCATTAGATCTTACAGGTTGGAACACTAAAGTTTCTGGAGATTCAGCAGTTGTTTTAGATACTGCTTTACTTAACACACAATTTAGAGGTATTTCATTTGCACCTGGTGTTCCAACATTGGCTGTAACTTTAAAATCTGCTTTAACTGCTTCTGTAGTTAATGGTGCTGCTATAGTTTCTTGGGCTACTGCTACCGAAGTAAACAACAAAAGCTTTGTTATTGAAAAAAGTTTAGATGGTAAAACTTTTGCTGCTATCAAAACTGTAAACGCTAATAACAAACCTTCTTCTTACTCTTTTGCTGATCCTAGTGCTTTAGCTGCGGTTCAATACTATCGTTTAAAGATTGTTAGTACAAATGGTAGTTACACTTACAGTTCAACTGCTACTATTACTAATAAAGTTGCTTTACATATTGGTGTTTCTCCAAACCCAGTTATTGGTAATGCTACTATTTCTCATGCTACTGCAACTTCTGGTGCTTCATTAAAAATTACCAACATTGCTGGTAAAGTAGTTGCTTCTTACCCAGTTCAATTAGGTGCAACACAAACAAGTGTTGATGTTAGCTACCTTTCTTCTGGTAACTATGTTGTTTCATACGTTAATGGTGGTTCAACTACAACTACTCAGTTTGTAAAATAATATTTCAGTTAAATTCTTAATAAAGAGGGGGTGCTGCCATTTGGTAGCATCCCTTTTTGTTTAGGTAGGTTAATAATAATACCCGCCACTATAAGAAGTTGATAGTTATAAGTAGAAAGTGGTAAGTCAAAACGACACCAGTATTGAAGTTAAAGTTGCTCAATTTGTTTTTATCAGGTTGCTTATTGAACGCTTTTATGAAGAGAAGTTTGTTAGAAAATGGTGGCAAAGAATGCGTATTTACATGCTAGCAGGTTTTGTTTAGGTACGCATAGATTATGCTGCTTAAAAACTGTTTGGACTTGAATTCAAAGTGTAAAATTAAAAACTTATAAGAAAGTTTTTGGTTCGAGCTGACAGTAAGGAAACATTATTCCTTACTGCCTACTCGATTTGTGAACACGTGGGATGTATTATAATTTTGATAACAAATCTTCTGCTAAACGTTTGTAGTCTTCACTTCCTGCGGCAGTGGCCGTTTCCAATGTTTTTTTAGCACTTTCCTTAGCTCCTTCAACATTACCAATTGAGGCTTCAATATTTGTTTTTAAATAATGAATGTAGTAAGCTTCAGGGTTATTTTGTAAGGCAATGTTCGCTTGTTCCAAAGCTTTGTTGTTATCATTTGCTAAAACATGATAAAAATAGGCTACTTGAAAATGTGGCTTTGTTTCGGAAGCTAATTGCAATTCATAGCTTTTATTTAATCTTTCAACAATCTTAGTTGAAACACCAAACTCCACCAATACGTTTGACCAGCCTAGTTGAATCGTGCAATTTTCATAACCTATTTGTTGCACATTAATGGTAAATGTTTCCTTGTTTGCCAAGTTTTCTTTAACAGGAACAGTAAGCCTCACTAAATCATCAACTTTGTTGTAAGTAGCAATTCCACCAATACCCTTGTTTAAAATTATTTCCCAAGTATTAACACTAGGAATAGTGTATAAGGAATAGGTGCTTGCCTCAATAAATGTATTTCCAATGGTCACATTATCTGAAAAAGTAATCAGCGTTGCATTATTGGCACCCGTGCGCCACAACTTCCCACTAGGAGCAAGTATTGAATTGTTTCCAAATACAGTTCTTCCTCTAAGAGAGGGTCTTGAATAAACGATTGTTATTTTTCCTAACCCAAATTCTTGTATCAAAGTTTGTTTCGGACTAGCACTTGGTAAAGTGAAGATTGACATGTTTTATTTACGTTTAGGACTGCAAAATAATGTAGTATCAATACTACAACAACCCCCTTGAATTAGGGATTGTTTAACTTTAATAATTGAAATTGTTTCTACTCAGGTGTATTTTAACCACAAGGAACACTAAGAATTTCACAAAAAAATAAAGATTGTAGGGTAAATACTTATTAAGAATTGATAAAGGCAAAAGTTAAACCTTTGTGTCCCTTGTTTTTCTCTATTGAACTTAGTGTTAAAGCTCATGAGTGGTAACTTGCAATTTCATCAAATTAAAGTTAGGATGCTTACAATGAAACAGGCTTTGATATATTATTTGTAGAAATCAAAAAAGAAGAACCATCAATTGTAGGATAAACTTTTATCTATAATTTAAAAAAGCCGTTTGAATAAAAGTTTATTAAGTGAATCAAAACAAGTCTTTTTACTGCTCTCTGATTTCTGATAGTACCTCAATGAGTTTTTTTTAGTAGTATCAGATTCCAGAGAGTGCTTCAATGGTTTTTTTCTGACAATAAAAGATATAGAATACCAATGATAGTAAGCAGTTCATGTTATTTCATTATTAAGGAATCCCTATCAATAACAATAATCCCTGAGTTAACTTTATATTACCCATCTTAAAGAGCAATAATAAACTTCTCGTCAGTAACATCTCTCTTTTTTTTCTTTTTAATGAAACAATATAAAAGTTGTAAGGAGGGGGAATGATGATGATAACTCAGCTAATGAAGTTGTATATGTAAACGTATTGTCAATAAGTTTACAAGACATTGTATTTTGCTTCAAGTTGATAAAGCTATTTTTCTACAATATTCAGAAAGCAATATTGGGTTGTATATGCCAAGTGTTGCCTCATAAATAAGTAAAACCCATAAGATTGCGTTGCCTGTAATTATTCCCCATTATTAGCTTTTTCAATTGCTTTATCATAGGCCATAATGAATATGGCTCCAAGGTTTTTATGCGGAGGGATATAGTCATTAAATTTTTCTTTGTCTTGTGGTGTAATAAATTTACCTGTTATATTTTTCCATAGCAATGGCCAATTTAAATCCTTACCTAGTCTTAATTCTTCAGTAATAATATTTATAAGTTCCTGATTGATTACCCCTGTGCCCACTTGTTTAGAAGAAATAATTTGTGCTTCAGGACAAATCTCTAGTACTTTATTAAGGCTCTGATAGCCCCCACAACTACCTAACAGAACAATTTTTGCTGATGAAGCCAATTGTTCAATAGTATATTTTAAAAAGTAACTATGCCCCCTATGAATAACAACAGTAGGATAGTCTGTCATAGCAGTTAAATATTGAAACAAATGTCTTTGTGCTTCTGCATCTAAATCCTTTTCTGTGTCTAAAGGTTTATTGGCATAAATGGTAATTTTTGTTCCTTTAACAGATCTAACCTCAATCCATTCTTCTTTGTTAGTTATTTTCCAATTAGGGTTTTTAAACTTATTCACAAAAGATTCAAATACAGTTTTTCCATCTTTATCACCATAAAAAAATTGTTGAATTACGATTGTTTTGGTACTGTCTTGCAACAATTTGTTAGGCATAAAATAAATAGGACTAATGCCTAATTGTTTGGTAAGATTTATATGGTTTGAAGTATCCATTGATAGAAGAATGGTGTACAATAAACGATAAATAATTTCAGCTCTTTTGGTTATTTGAGGGTCTTCGAACAAATTTGCTTGTACTTGATCGAGAATTAGCTTTTTTATTTTTTTGTTGGTTATACTCGAATAAGAATCTGCCACATCAACTGCATCTTCCAGTGTGTTTTTAGCAGCAAGGTCTTTCACAAAGCTTCGCATGATCTCGTTTGCAGTTGAGGTATCCATTCTTTTCAAAAAATCATCCAACTGATTATAAGCAGCAGCCATTTTAATGAACTTTTTGTAGAAGTCATAATGTGTGTCTTCTAATATGGCATTAGATTTTTGACCTTTCATTCGTTCAAAAATTCTTTTATATACGCCTAAATAGCTACTAGTATAAATTTCTTCTTCGCCCAAAACACAGAGATAGTACAACTCGGTAGGACTAAGACTATCTATTTTTTTAAATCGTACTAGCTCCGATTTTTCATCATGTAAAGCATTTATCTCATCAATGTATAAATCAACAGCTTTGCCTCTAAGTTTTTCAATCAGTGTTTTATGAACAAGGGGCGTGTCCTGATAATACTCTCTATGTGCATAATCTATTTCAGTTTTAACAAGTAGTTTATAGTAGTTCTGGTCATTTTCTAAGGCTCGAGTAATAGTGTCAAAAGATATTTGGTTCTTGTAAAGTAGGTCTAAAAAGGGAAAATACATTCTGCCTGTATTAAGGGTAGAAAGTTTGCAAATTGTTTTTATTAATGGGTCTTTTGAATTTCTGATAGAATCGCCAAGTGCATTTGGCGAGGACGCATAATTGTAAATTTCCTCCTGATTTCTCCGTGCCGCCTCGCCTAGAATGCTATCGGTGAAATATACAGTTGGATAAACGTTTAGAATCTTTAAAATATTGTTGGGTTGTTTTTCACACATCTTCAACACCATATTGTCTCTACAAAATTTATAGTTTATATCATTAGTAAAGGCAGGATTATTTAAAATTATATTGGCTACTTCAATAGGATTGTTAATTACAACTGGGGAAATTGTTTGATGAGCTCTGTTTAGAGACATTGCAGCCTCGAAAGCAATTATTAGTTCACCAATTTCTTTTCCTTCAATCTTGCCAGATTTATAATAAAACATGAAATCGTTTAGGAGGTTATCAATTGCTTTAAGCCAAACAAATTTATCGCTCTCGCTTATTGTTGAATCTATTTCTATTGTTGCTTGAAGATTATTTATGTGAATATTTAATATTTTAGTTAACCTGATATTTTCTCTTGCATCATCCGTTGCATCAAAAATTGTGTCATTTGTTGTGTTAAGTTTAATGATTTTTTGTTGGTCATTGTCTATATTAAAATGGAACAACTGACGCATTGCTGGCACTGCTGGAATAGGAATAATTGGTTGAGCAGTTATGTTAAAACTGCATGCTAGGAATAGAATAAATATAAAAAAATGTCTAGTCATATTAGTTACTAATGCTTCGAAAATAAGGATTATCTAATCTCAGAATTGAAGTAATAAAAGTTCGTTAACAATTTAATAATACGGCATTAAAGTAAAGCTGAGAGTTTCTAGATTAATTTTGTGTAAATTTATTGTTAACATGGAGACTTCCCCACGCAAAATTTTGGTAGCAGATGATGAGCCGGATATTCTAGAAATCATTAGTTACAACTTAACTAAGGAGGGCTATGAAGTCTATACTGCTAAGAATGGTCTAGAGGCTGTAGAAAAAGCGAAAACCATTAATCCCGATTTAATCATACTTGATGTAATGATGCCTAAGAAAACAGGTATGGAAGCATGTCAAATATTACGGGGTAATCCACAATTTCAAAAAACGCTAATCATCTTTTTGACAGCAATGAATGACGAATCCTCTCATGTTAGAGGGCTAGAAATTGGTGCAGATGATTATGTAAATAAGCCAATTAGTACAAAAGTATTAGTCAGTAGGGTAAATGCTCTTTTTAGGCGTATTGCAAATAATGATGATACAGACGGTAAAACTTTAACCATTGGCAACATGGTAATTGATCCCGTAAAGTTCATGGTTATAATTAAGGGAGAGGAAATTGCATTAGCTAAAAAAGAGTTCGAACTACTTTATTTATTGGCTTCAAAACAAGGAAGGGTCTTTTTACGCAATGAAATATTGTCTCAGATTTGGGGAAAAGAAGTTATTGTTGGCGATAGAACAATTGATGTTCATGTTCGTAAAATACGCCAAAAATTAGGTATAGATTGCGTTACTACAGTGAAAGGGGTAGGATACAAATTTGAAATGTAGGTAGCAATAGTTTTTATTCTAGATAAGTGTTTTGGAGTAATCACTACCTTCACCTATTACCAGTTATAATTTTAATGCTTACTACAAAAAATATTTCTCCTAGACAGCTATCCTTGCTTACTTCATTGCTTATTTCAATTCCTATAGGAATAGGGTTCTTTTGGATTGAAAATATTATTGCTGGGGTAATAGCATTTATAGTTATTTTCTTTCTTTCTTTTTTTCTGATAGATTTTGTTCTTGAATGGTTTATTTATAGGAAGATAAAAATAATATATAAATTCATTTATCAAACTAAAGCAAATAAAAGAGAGGAGACTTACTACAAGTATATTCTGCCCAAAAAAAGTATTGATGAGGTTAGTGAAGATGTAGAAAAATGGGCTGAACAACGAAGTGCAGAAATTGCTAAACTAAAAAGTAATGAAGTTTACAGAAAAGAATTTCTCCAAAACCTTGCTCATGAATTTAAAACACCCATATTTGCAATCCAAGGTTATGTAGATACTCTTTTAAATGGCGCCTTGGAAAATCCTAAGGTAAATAGGAGGTTTCTAGAGAACGCTGCAAAGAACGTTGATAGGATGGTTGCGTTGATTGAAGATTTAGATGAAATTTCTAGATTAGAGTCAGGAGAACAGCCGCTTTATAAACAGAACTTTGTTATACAAGAATTGATAAGGGATGTTTTTGAAAGTTTATCAATTAGAGCTTTAGAGAAAAATGTAAAATGTTCTATTAAAAAAGGTTGTGAGCAGCCAATTGTCGTTTTTGCTGATAAAGAAAAAATACGACAAGTAGTAAATAACCTAGTTGAGAATGCAACTAAATACGGAAAACACAATGGATTTATTGTTGCAAGTATCTATAAAACGGATGATTTATATGTTTTAGTAGAATTTAGTGATGATGGAATTGGTATAGCTGAAGAACATATAGATAGAATATTTGAACGTTTTTTTAGAACTGATACTGGAAGAAGTAGAGATGTTGGTGGAACAGGTCTGGGACTTGCTATCTGTAAGCATATAATTGAAGCGCATAAACAAATTATGCATGTAAGAAGCAAAGTAGATGTAGGAACTACGATAGGTTTCACTTTACAGGGTAAGCGAGAATAGTTGAAAAATATTAGTTGAAGTTTTTTGAATAATGGCCTATTTATTGACCTTAGAGGCGTTTTTGTGTGGCTTTAAAGGATGAAATAAAAAAAATAAAAAAAATATTTCAAAAATGTTTTGTCAACTCAACTTTTCTATTACATTTGCAATCCCAAAACGGGAAAGCTCTTTGTGAAAATAAAAAAAAGGCACGCCGAAATAGCTCAGTTGGTAGAGCAACTGATTTGTAATCAGTAGGTCGCTGGTTCGACTCCAGTTTTCGGCTCATTTTTTTAGGGTAGATGGCCGAGTGGTTAAAGGCGACAGACTGTAAATCTGTTCTCTCACGAGTACGTAGGTTCGAACCCTACTCTGCCCACTTTCTTTTATAGAAATTGGAGTTTAAGTTCTTTATGTGTTTTAGAGGTTTGCTTGCAGCCTGTGTTTAACAGTTTTAAGAATAGTATTTTTTTTGCGAGAGTAGCTCATTTGGTAGAGCGGTAGCCTTCCAAGCTTCAGGTGGCCAGTTCGAGCCTGGTCTCTCGCTCAAAGCAGATAGGAGTGAGCAATTGTAATTGCTCGCTCTTTTTGCAACTATCGCCTGTAGTCGGCAAAAAGCCGTTGTAGCTCAGGGGTAGAGCACTTCCTTGGTAGGGAAGAGGTCGTGAGTTCGATTCTCACCAACGGCTCGCATTAATTGAATAATTTGATTTGTAATCAGCATATTATTTGTGAAGTGTTTTCATAAATTTTAAAAAATAAATTTAAAAATAATAAAATGGCAAAAGAAAGCTTCCAACGGGATAAACCACACGTTAACATTGGTACTATTGGTCACGTGGATCACGGTAAAACTACATTGACAGCTGCTATCACAATGATCCTTTCTAAAAAAGGCATGGGTAACATCGCTAAAAAATACGATGAAATTGATGGTGCTCCAGAAGAAAGAGAAAGGGGTATCACCATTAATACTGCTCACGTTGAGTACCAAACTGCTAACCGTCACTATGCTCACGTTGATTGTCCAGGTCACGCTGACTATGTGAAGAATATGATTACTGGTGCTGCTCAAATGGACGGGGCTATACTAGTGGTTGCTTCTACTGATGGTCCTATGCCTCAAACTAGAGAGCATATCCTTTTGGCTCGTCAGGTAGGTGTACCAAGCATGGTAGTTTTCATGAACAAAGTTGATCTTGTTGATGATCCTGAATTGTTAGAACTAGTTGAAATGGAAATTCGTGAATTATTGTCTAAGAATGGTTTCGATGGCGATAATACTCCAATCATACAAGGTTCTGCAACTGGTGCTATGGCGGAAGATCCACAATGGGTTGCTAAAATCGAAGAATTAATGGCTGCTGTAGATAGCTACATTCCATTGCCTCCTCGTCCAATTGATTTGCCTTTCTTGATGAGTGTAGAGGATGTATTCTCTATCACTGGTCGTGGAACAGTTGCTACAGGTCGTATCGAACGTGGTATCATCAAAGTTGGTGAAGCAGTTGAAATAGTAGGTCTGATGGAAACTCCATTGACTTCTACTGTTACTGGTGTTGAAATGTTCAAAAAATTATTAGATGAAGGTCAAGCAGGTGATAACGCTGGTTTGTTGTTACGTGGTATTGAAAAGAGCCAAATTCGTCGTGGTATGGTAATTTGTAAGCCCAAGTCTATTACTCCTCATACTGAATTTAAAGGTGAAGTTTACGTGCTTTCAAAAGATGAAGGTGGTCGTCATACTCCGTTCTTTAACAAATACCGTCCTCAGTTCTATTTCCGTACAACTGATGTAACTGGAGAATGTACACTTCCTGAAGGTACTGAAATGGTTATGCCTGGTGATAACATTGCCTTGACTGTTAAACTGATTCAGCCGATAGCTATGGAAAAAGGTCTTAAATTTGCGATTCGTGAAGGTGGACGTACAGTAGGTGCTGGTCAAGTTACTGAAGTAATAAAATAAGAATTAACTAAGAAATTAATAATTCTTTTATATAGAGTAGCTAATTAGCATTATGTTAATTAGCTACTTTTTTTACACGGGCATGGTGCAATGGTAGCATACGGGTCTCCAAAACCTTTGATCTGGGTTCGAATCCTAGTGCCCGTGCAAGTAACGTTTGTACACTATAGTATCAAAAGTTTTAAATTTTGAACATGAACAAAATATCAGCATATTTTAAAGACAGTTACCAAGAGCTGGTAGAGATGGTAACATGGCCAACATGGCTACAGTTACAACAAAGCACTTTAATTGTTTTAATTGCAACTGTTTTAATAACTGCTTTAGTTTGGATTATGGATTTCAGCAGTAATCAATTATTAAAGTTGATTTATTCTTTATTTAAGTAATAGTAAACTATGGAAGAAGGAAAAGTTGTGTTGGCAGATGTTGCGGAGACTCCATTAGATAATACTAAATACTTTGCTCTCAGAGTTGTGAGTGGAAAAGAGAGAAGCATTAAAGAATATCTTGATAAAGACATTAGTAGAAATGGATGGACTAATATTATAAAACAAGTATTTCTTCCTACTGAGAAAATCTATAAAGTACAGAATGGAAAAAAGCAAATGCGCGAGAAAAACCTTTATCCAGGTTATATTTTTCTAGAAGTATTTGATGGCAAGTTGCATGATGATATTGTTCAAAGTGTTAGTAATGTTACAAATGTTATGCACTTTTTGACCGATGGAAAAGGTAGTAAGGGTAATATCATTTCTCTTCGCAAGAGTGAAGTTAACAAAATGCTTGGTAAGGTTGATGAGATGAATGACCAAGGAATAAGTATTAGTGAGCCATTTATTGTAGGAGAAACTATAAAGATAATTGAAGGTCCTTTCAATGACTTTAATGGTGTCATTGAAGAAGTAAATGATGAAAAAAAGAAGTTGAAAGTTTCGGTTAAGATATTTGGTAGAAGTACTCCAGTTGAACTAAATTATGTTCAAGTTGAGAAGCTCGGTTAAATTAAGAATATTCAAATAAAAAAGGCATCTATTATTAGATGCCTTTTTTATTTGAATATTCTTAATTGTATTAATTTCTTATTAATATTCCTTTTGTAATGCATATTTTAAAGTACCTTTTTTTACTTTCAGGTTGCTTTTAAATATTATTCAATTATCTTTTCTACTCTTGCCAGTTTTCCATCTATATTAATACCTTCTAGAATTAATCTTAGCTTCTTTGAGATGTCGTTATTGAAGAATTCTATTTGTACAGTTTTTGTTTTTCCATTTGTTAGCACATAAGGATTCCAATATAATGTACTTCTTGTATCTGTTTTATAATCATTTTGATTTATTTCATAATTTGGATTGTAGAATTCTTTATATGGAGTATATCCTGCTAACAACTGAAAATTTAAACCTACTCCCGGTGTTGGTTTAATATCTCCCCCCTTTCTAGTATAAACACATATTGCTCCACCAGCACCTCCACTTGAAGGGCCAAAAAAGGGTGGTGGATATACTTTCACATAAGCAACATCATTCATTGAAATTATCTTTATTTGATCTTCTTCTGCCTTTATTTCATCTAGATATAATTCTGGTCTACTTCCTCGCCAATTTAAACTAACATCTGCGCCATTATTTACAATTTGTAGCCCAGCTACTCTTCCTTGTAAATAGGAAAATACATCTTGGGAAGATGCTGCAAATGGATCTGATGTTACATCAAACTGACGACTATCGCCTCCTGAAAATAATCCACTTGCATATTTTTCGTCAAGCACATCTACTTGTCTTTTTACTTTAGTTCTTACAGTAACATCTTCTAGTTGATGTTCAGCTTTGCGTTTTTCTATTCTCGCCTTTTCTGTATATAGCATTCTGCTTCTTTCTAATAGTGATGTGTCTTTTAAATCATAATCCCAAAGGAATGGAGAGGCTGTTATTGTACTGTATTTTTTTGATGGTGCATCAATTAATCCTGTTTTAAATCTAATCTCAACTCTGTCGGTTAAACTTTTATTACCGGCAAGTTGATAATAAATATAAACAGTATCATAGAACATTATTCCTTTCTGTTGAAAGTTCCCTGTCCTAGTTACTGGTAAAAAGAGCGTTTGCTTGCTGCTATCTTTTCCTTTTAGGATACAGAAAATTGTTTGGTTAAGCATTGATGTCTTATTTAGGTTACCAAATATGTTGCCCTTTAGACCCATAAACTCAGTTTCTTTTTGATTTATTATACTTGGAACTTTACCCAATGTCACTTCTTTCCAATTAAATTTACGCCAACCATGTGTAAGCATAACTAAATCTAAATGTGTAAGAACAGAGTCCTCTTTGCTACTAAAGTAATAGGAAGGATTGTGAATTATTCCTTTTATGTCACCACTTAATAATAAATCAGAAACGATGTTTGAACTTGCATCTGTAAGCAGATTAGCATCTGTTACAGCTACCGACATATTTGATAATAAAGAATCGTCTACTTCTATTTCTACAGTGTTCATTGCTCTTTTATCGACCCCTTTTTTTGTTATTCTTACTTGTGGATTAAACAAAAACTTATAATTATTAACAAATACTATCCTTTCTGCTATGGGTGCGAAGTTGGCATCAAAAAGTGTTATTTGTAATACACCTGTTGGCAACTCTGTAGTAGGTATCTCGCCAATTGCAGAATATCTGGTACTTAAATTTATTTTTGATTTATATATTTCATGTTGATGCATGGTTGCAATTACATACATCAAATTCATATTCTCTCCAGCATTTTTAGTTCTATTCACAAAGAAAAGTGCTTTGTTTTTTGTAGGTTCAACCTGTAATGATGCACCTGAGGATAAACCTATAGGTAAGTTATTAACGTGTGTTATGCCATATTCATCTAGCCATGTAACAGAGAATGGTTGTGTACTGTCTGGCTGAATATTAAAGCTTCCCATTCCGTCATGTTCAGTACTAACCGAGTCGATGAATTCTCCTTTATTATTCTTTAAGGCACCAACTGCACTAACAGGTAATCCATATTCATTATTAATTAAAAAAGCAATTCTATTGGATACACCATTAAGAATGCTGCCTCCTTCTGGGAAAAACTGTATGCTAGCTGAATGTTTTTTAGGTTGTGTTACGACTGCAGTTTGTTTCTTTTCATTGGATGAGCCTTTTTTTATGGTTTCTATTTTGCCAATAACCTTTTCTTCCTGAATTTGATCAACTTTAATGTCTTTGTTAAAAACAAAAGCAGTATCAAAGTTTAGCATCCATTGGGTATAGGCTTTTACATGTAGGAATTTTCCAGTATAATCTGCTGGAATGGTAAATTGTCCCCTTGCACTTGAAGCAAACATGGGTGTCATAATGTGCTTTATAAGAACTCCTTTATCATCAAACCAATCAACATAAAAGTTCTTACTACAATCAGATAAGTCAAGCCCCGTAATTACATAAGCCTTATACCAAACTGTTTCACCTTTGTAATAGATACCTTTGTCGAAATGTAAGTGTGCTTTTTCTTGTGGAAAATCATCTGCATATTTAGCCAAAGTAGAATCAATGGATTGTGCTGTTAGCTTATGAATTAGTAACAGCATAAATGCAATTGTCAGTGTAAATTTAATATTCATATTTTAGGTTTGAAAAAACATTGATTAGGAATCTCTCATTAAGATTAAAAGGTGATACAAAATAACTAGTAAACATAATTAGATTGAATATTATTATACCTAAATCTAATTTCTAAGGATTTTATTCCTCTCTCTTGTGTAAGTTTCCTTTCGTTTTTAAATACATATATTCTTTAAAATGTTGTTCTATATAATAGCCTAGTTCTAAGTCATTAAATTGTTGAAGAAGTTCATAATCTGGTCTATACTTGCGCATGAAAGTATCAATTTCTGGACTTTGTAATTTCGTAATTTTTCGCACCATTAGTTTAGAGAATCGATAGTTTATATACCTATCTTGCTCTTGCTGTATTAACCTGTTTTGTAGAAACTGTAAATTTCTGTTTCGTCTAAATCTAAACATATTAATTAGCTCATCTAGGTCTAGCCCAACAGTTGCACCACCTGGACTATAGGTGTTATCAGAACTAAGCTTGATGCCTGGTTTTTTATAATCAAAGTATTTTTGGTAGTCTTTTCTATTTTGTATAGAGTCTAATCTGTAATCTCTCGTTCTAACCGTTACAGCTGGTAGTTCAACTGCTTTTAAATGAATACTAATATCAAAATTGCTGGGGTCGCCGATGGTGTCAACGGCATATTTCATTGTGTTTTTATTGAGTAATGAAAACCAAATGGAGTCTTTAATTCGAACAGTAAGACTATATCTACCAGCAGAATCTGTAATGGTTCCTCTGCCAGAAGTGCTTCTTACAGTAACGGCCTCAATCGGGTTTCTTGCAGAGATGTCATAAACTGTTCCACTTATCGTAATGAACTGCGCTTTTACTGGCAAATAAATAACACTCAAAAAAAGAATGAGTAAAATATACAGGTACTTTCTAATCAAAATAAATCCTTTAATAGCGTAATATTAAGACACCCTACTCGAACAATTTACTTTGTATTTATTATTAACTGATTTTTGGGTAAATGCAAGCTGAAAGCTACCCAAATGCTGGGCTGGTATTATTACTGTAATATGGCTATTTATTATGTTTTTACTACATACTTGATTATTGAATTTTACCAATGTATTTGCAGTCTCTTGCCACAGATCATTGCACAGATGGCTTTGGACTCAAATTTAAAAAGTTAGCTTGATACCGTCTATTAATACACTAAACACCTTTATCTAAAAACTCTTTTATAACTTTTTCAGTTTCAATACAAGCTTTTTCAAGTTCATCATTTAAAATTACTTTATTAAAATGATGTTTGAAAGAAAGCTCATAAGCTGCTTTGTTTACCCTTGTTTGTAAGCTTTCGTCTGTTTCTGTGCCACGACTAGCCAACCTAATTTTTAGCGCATCGATGCTTGGTGGTTCAATAAAAAGACTTAATGAATTATGCAGAAATTGTTGTTGAACATGTATTGCTCCTTTAACATCAATATCTAACATTGGCACTTTACCAATGCTCCACATCCGTTCTAGTTCCGATTTTAGTGTGCCATAGTACATACCTTCGTACACCATTTCCCACTCAATAAATTCACCTTTAGTAATCTTTTTATTGAAATCTTCTTGCTCCAAAAAATAATAATCTTCACCATCCACTTCTTGCCCACGTTGTTTGCGCGTGGTGGCAGAAATGGAGAAGGATAAAAAAGGGTACTTAGCAAGCAAGTATTTAGTGATGGATGTTTTTCCTGCGCCTGATGGTGCTGTTATTATGATTAATTTCTTTTCCATAGAAAATTAAAATAGAATTGATAATTAGAAACTGACTATCTAGCTAATTGTTGTTTATTATTGAATATTACTCATTTAATTTAAAGCTCCTTATGGCTACCATCACAAAACGGAGGATTTTTCGTTTTTTTGCAGTTGCACAGCCACACTTCCCCATCATTTTCGGCGGTAAATTTCATGCTTTTAAATGGAAATATTTGTTCACCATTTTCTTCTGTTGCCAATGTTTTATGACTGCCATCACAAATTGGATTTTTACTGCTCAATCCACAGGTACACCAAGCATACGTTTTTCCTTTTTCTACTGTAAATGCTGCTGGATAGGGTGTAAATACTTTTGGAAAATCGCTCATAAAAACTAATTAAGTTGATAAATTTCACACGAATAAAAGACAATTTACTTTAAATCGGGCATTAAAACTTCTGTTCCTTTAATAATAAACGAGAGTCTATAAAAATCCACATTCTCCGCAGCCCATGGATCCTGCACTTTCCATTCCCTAAATGTATCATTGCTTACTAGTAGGCAGTGATTGATTTTTACGTATTGCAATATAAATATGTCTGCTTGCGTTTCCCTTGGTGATTCTAAATAGGTACAAATTTTCTTTACTTTTTCTAGAATGGTTCCATCTTCAACTTTATGTTTTAATGAAGCATCCGCAATCACTATGATGTCCGTAAATCCTTTTTCTTTCAAAAACTCAATCATCAATACAAGGTTTTGGGCATAAACCTTTTTATCTATCCTGCCCGAATTATTATGAGCCACATTGCTAGCGTCTAATACGATAGACCGGTCTTGCATTTTGTTTATTTCAAAAAATTCACCATCAGCATGATAGTTCCCGTATTGTTTTACATGTTCACTCTTTTCCAAAAAGTTAGCAAGCAATTCTATTTCGGTTATTTCAATGGTAAACCAGGTAGGCATTTGGGCATTATCTTCATATTTGTATTCATCTATGTTTGAATGCAAAATTGTATTCAGTTTGTTGAGAGAAATCTTTTTGCCTTGTTCAATTTTCGACAAAACAATAAGCAGTACACGTTGGTCGTGCGTGATGTTTTCTTTTTTCACATACTCCAAATCAACAAACTTTAAAAGGTCTTGTGCATCTCGCATTCCTTTCTCATTAGCTATTTTTAAGTCTTCATAGGTTCTAAAACCCCTTTTGCCAGCATCAATAAAATCTGCATGTGTAGGAAATCCTAATTCTTTTGCAGCAACAAATAAATTAGCATCAATGAATCCTTTTGCAAATGCTTCTAAAAGTTTTGTGCAATCTTCAAAGTTGTGCAACTTGGCATAACTGTATAATTGATATGGATTATTGAGTGGTGTTTCTACAATAAATGCCTTTGGCTCTTTTGCCTCTAGGTCTTTATACAAAGTAAATCCAGAAATAAACCCTTTTTTCTTCATTAATTCGAATGTGGCCAAATCGCTAATGCCTGATTCTTTAACCAAAAGATAATCGTCGTGTTTGGTGTACCCAAGCGTTAGAGATTCATAAAATACATCGGCTGTAGGGAATCCTTTTTCTTGTGCCGTTAAATAATTCTCTAAGCTTTTAAAACCATTTGTTTTATGTAAAAGCAAACAGGCATTGTGATACAGGGCAAAAGAATCCTCTTCGGGCTGCTCACCATGAAGGATAAAAATGTTGTTTACTTGGTTGTTTTCTGCAAAACGACATAAGTCTGACAGATTCTCGAATTCTAATCGTGAAGACATTTCTGTAATTTTTACAGAATAATAATTATACTGTTCTTTTCTCATGGCACTATTTTTTTGTCTAATTAATCTATGTTTATATGTTTTTTATTGGAAGATATAATCTTGTCTACAGTTTCGCTTTCTTCATCCAAGTCAATGTTTAATCCTAAAACTAATCCATCTTGCGGCGATGTAAAAAGCATTATTGGCACTGAGTAATTTGGCACTGAGTCATAATCTTTTATCAATCCTTCGTAAGTCGGTTCATCTAATACGTTCATTTCAAAATAATATTTCCAAAGAATTAAAGGAGAAATTTCGCCCATATAAATAGGTGCACTTATGCAACCTGCGGGTGTACTTTTTAGATGTTTTATAATTTCATTTTCATCAATAGTTGCTTGTAGTCCAGCCATTGTGGGAAGCACTATGTTGATGAACTGACTATTTCCATTGGATTGATAGCAAAGAGTTGCCCATTTTTCAACTTCAGTTTTAAAAGGCGTAATTAAATTAGTGATTTGCTTTTTGATAGATGATAATTCTGTGGAGGTTAGAATATTAAGATTGGGCAAATCGAAACATTTGATAAAGTAGGGTACGTCCACTTCTATTTCCTCAATCTTTGTTACTACCCATGTTTCAAAATATTGTTCAGAATAGAACTTTTGAGGCATCAGCCAAACAGCATTGTTGGTGTTCGGTCTGGTTAATTTGTTAGTTAATAAATCTATTGGCGAAACAATTGCCATATTTTCAATAACAGACGAATCATCGTAATGGCTTATCAAAAAATGATTGTCGCAACATAGTTCCATTAATCCATCATATCCATGCTTCGAAAGTGATAACCTGAAGCTTAATGACCATTCTTTCAATAATTTATCAAATGCACTTTCCATCCTTTTGAAGGCCAGAAAATGACTGTTCGGTGGATGTTTTAAGGCTCTAAATGCTTTTTGATCATCTATAAAGGATTCAATTATATCCATTATTTCAGTTTCATTACACATTCCAGAACTATAGATAAACCTAGCTTTATTTATTAGGTTTAAAGATTTTACAACGAAATTAAAGGTGATAAAAAAGGTGCTAGAACCCACCTGACTAAACATATCACTAAGTAGATAGCCTGCTCTAATTTTATAGGCAAAGTCATATCCATTAAAATCTTTAACGGGAAAGTCTAGTTGGATACTACGCATAATATGTTTTATGCAAGTGTAGTCTTTATTACAAGGACTTTAGCTATTATTAATCATTAGTTCTTTAATAGTTTTTTTGTTTTTTAAGAAGGTAAGTAGGTTAATTGAAATATACATCACTTTATTTAAAATGTGGAAGGTAAATGAACCGCAAAGCTATTAAGCAAAGAGACTCCAAAGCGTTTGACAATTGGGCTAAGCCTTTTTACTCAAATAACGCATTGGAGTAGCCTATAAAAGTTTCATTTCCGAGGTTTCTTTTGTCGCATCTGAGGTTTCTTTTGTCTCATCCGAGGTTTCTTTTGTTGCATTTGAGGTTTCTTTTGTCGCATTTGAGGTCTCTTTTGTCGCATTTGAGGTCTCTTTTGCCGCATCCGAGGTTTCTTTTGTCGCATCTGAGGTTTCTTTTGTTGCATTTGAGGTTTCTTTTGTCGCATTTGAGGTCTCTTTTGTCGCATTTGAGGTCTCTTTTGCCGCATCCGAGGTCTCTTTTGTCGCATCTGAGGTCTCTTTTGTTGCATCCGAGGTTTCTTTTGTTGCATCCGAGGTTTCTTTTGTCGCATCAGAGGTCTCGGATTGAGCCTTCAAAAGCGATTTTTGTTTAAAGAACTTGATGTGTTGGAAATGGTCTGTCTACCTATGATAAATTGAACTTTGTTTTGCCCCATGCTTACCAAATAATTGCACTCTGAAATTAGCAACCAACGCCGTCATTGTCTGGGCAAAGGAAACATCCGATATTATACGAACCTTTTATGCACCCGTAACAAATGATTTAATTAATGGTAGTAGAAACAAAAAAAGTAGTTTTGACGCTATGTACAACGATGATTTTTTAAAGAATAGATTAGCTGAAAGAAAAGAGCAGAATGCTTTTAGAACCTTACGACTACCTGACAATAAGATAGATTTTTGTAGTAACGATTATCTGGGCATTGCTACAAATGCCCAACTTTCCACTTCGCACAATTTGGTTTCAGCGCACGGTTCAGCAGGTTCTCGTTTGCTTGCAGGCAATTATGAATTGATAGAAGAAACTGAAAAACAAATAGCCCTTTTTCATCAAGCTGATGCTGCATTAATATTCAATTCGGGCTATGATGCCAATCTCGGATTGTTGAGTTGTGTTCCTCAAAAAGGCGATACCATCATCTACGATTTCCTTTGCCACGCCTCCATTAGAGACGGCATACGATTATCGAAAGCTCAATCCTTTGCCTTTCTTCACAATAATTTGAATGATTTGGAGCGAAGACTGAAATTGGTTTCAGGGAACATCTTTGTGGTTACAGAATCTGTTTTCAGCATGGATGGGGATTTTTGTCCTTTAGAAGAAATGATTCAATTGTGCAAACAATACAATGCCCATTTAATAATTGATGAAGCACATGCCACAGGTGTTGTGGGCGAAAAGGGTGAAGGATTAGTGCAACATCTTCAATTGCAAAACGAAGTTTTTGCCCGTGTACACACTTTTGGAAAAGCAACTGGATGCCATGGTGCAGTTGTTTTGGGAAGCAATTACCTGCGCAATTATCTCATCAATTTTGCACGGAGTTTCATCTATTCCACAGCATTGCCACCTGCTGCCATTAAAGTAATTGCTAATAGTTATGTGTTATTTCCTACCATGAAAAAAGAAAGGGAACACTTGCAAAAGCTTATCAATTATTTTCAATCGGCAAACATTGCCTATCCAAAACTAGTTTCTAAAACACCCATTCAGGTGGTAATTGTTTCCGGAAATACGGAAGTAAAAAGAGTGGCTGATTTGTTACAAAACCATCATCTAGATGTTCGCCCCATACTTTATCCCACTGTTCCAAAAGGAAGTGAGCGATTAAGGATTGTGTTGCATAGTTTTAATTCTATTGAAGAAGTAGCATTATTAGTTCGTTTATTATCCTAGCGGAAACGAGTTTTGATTAGTGATTAAACAGAAATAAAAGCCACTTGAATATATTATGGAGGATAATTTAACCGCAAAGCCGGCAATGTATTTTGCAAACAACCAAACAGGGAAAAAGTGTGTTGAAACAGATGTATTTAAAGGATGCAAAGAAGGAGCGTGTGTTGTAGCCTGTTCAAAACAATATAACTAACTCACAATGTAAGCCGGACGTTGTTTAATTTAATTCCTAAAACTTACTGCTTAAAACACAAAATTTAAAATTCCCTAGATGCCTCTTTTCACTATTCTGCCGTTGCGTTCTCCTGTGTGTTTGCCATCATCAACGGTTAGTTTTCCATTAACAATTATATATTTAAACCCCACCGAAAGTTGGTGAGGGTTATCGTAAGTAGCCAAATCGTTCACTGTTTTTTCATCAAACAAAACAACGTCAGCATTATAGCCTTCGGATAGTAATCCCCTATTTTTTAATTGAAACTTTTGTGCAGGCAAGCTTGTCATACGCCTTATGGCTTCTTCCAATCCTATCACTTTTTGTTCCCTCACATATTTGCCCAATACTCGTGCATTAGTTCCATAAGATCTTGGGTGTGGTACTGCTTCCCCAACAACTCTGATGCCTCCATCGCTAGCAAACATGTTGAAAGGATATTTCATAATTGCCTTCACATCTTCTTCGCACATGCCATGGAAAACCATACTACTTCCTCCATTCAAAATCATATCAATAATAGTGTTTGCTTCATCTTCGGCAGTGTGTTCTTTGCCAAGGAGTGTATTTACTTCTTCAATGCTTTTGCCATTAAAGCTTGTATCATGTTTGTAGAAGGCCACCACCGCGTAGGCAAAATGTTCTTGTCCTCTTTTTCTAAGATTTTTAACCATATAATTCACGGCTCTTTTGTGTTGTGCCGCATTATTCATTCTTGCTTTAATGCTGTCTTCACTATCTGCCAAAGCCCAACTAGGCAGCAAAGTACTTAGTTTAGTGCTACTTGCAGTGTATGGATATTGGTCAATCGTGGCATCAATTCCCTCTTCTCTAGCCTTAATAATAATAGGAAGTGTCTCTTTGCTGCGACCCCAATTTTGTTCGCCAACCAGTTTAAAATGCGATACTTCAACTGGCATCTTTGCTTTTCGGGCAATGTCAATGGCTTCGTTAATGGCTACTACCACACTATCGCCCTCGTTGCGAATGTGACTGGCATAAACCCCATTGTGCTTTGCGGCAGCTTTAGCCAAACGCAGCACCTCTTCGGTTTTACTGTAAGTGCCCGGAATATAAATTAACCCAGTAGAAAATCCAACAGCCCCATCCTCCATTGCTTTCTCCACAATGCCTTCCATAAGCTGTATTTCATTTTCGGTTGGTGTTCTGTTGGCGGTCCCCATCACTTTTTTGCGAACATCATTATGCCCAATAAATGACCCAATATTGATGGAAGTTTTAAGGCTATCCAAGTAACTAAAATACTTTTTGATGTCCGTATGCGAATCGCCACAGTTTCCGGTAATGACAGTGGTGACTCCATCAAAAATAAAATTCTTAGCAAGAGGGTCTTTCTTTTCTAGGTTTTCTATGTGGGTATGAACATCAATAAACCCAGGACAAACAATCAAGCCTGTGGCATCAATAGTTTTATCAGCCTTCCAATTGTCGAGGTGACCTTTGCCAACTATTTTTCCATTTTTCACGGCAACATCACCCAATATCCAGCTATTGCCAGTGCCATCTATTATTTTTCCATTCTTAATCAACAGGTCAGCTTGCTGGCCAATGGCAGTTGTAGAAACCAAAAGAAGAAGGGTAATTATTTTTTTCATGCTAATAAATTCTACTAATACAATGCAATAAGTGGTTTTAATGTAACAGTGATATTTATTAGCTGTAGTAGGATTAGATTGATTGTGGGATATTTAGGATTTTGAGGGTAACTTAATCCTACTAAACCTAGTTCAGAGTAGCTAGTGATAATTTTTGCAAATCATTCGGGTTGTTATCGTCTTTTAAAGAATCATATTTCGTGATTCTAGAAACAAATGAAAAAAATTATATTTAGATTTCCAGAATCTAATAATTATTGAAATTATTTCAACTCTCAACTCTCTACTTTTTATGATAAGCTATACCTGCAGATCCACTTTCAGATGGTGTTAATTCGAAGATGTGTTCAGGCAATAAACCTTCTTCTATTCTATGCGACACATATAGTATGGCTGTTTTACTTTCTGAAGCAATCTTGTTAATCAAGTTGGTTACTACCGAGGCATTATGGTCGTCTAAGCCAGACATGGCTTCATCTAATATTAATAATGGTGGATGCTTCACCATTGCTCTTGCCACCAATGCCAACCGTTGTTGCCCAAGAGATAGTTGACAGAATACCCTCTTTTTTAACTGACTCATCTCTATCAGTTCCAGCCATTCATCTGCTAATCTTATCTGAATGTCTGATGGTTCTTTATATAAACCAATGGAATCCGTGAAGCCAGAAATAATCATTTGTTCAAGTGTATGTCTGGTATTAAATAAGTCTGTCATGGATGGCGTGAGGTAGCCAATCTTTTGTTTAATAGACCATACTGTTTCGCCCGTGCCTTTTTTTCTACCAAACAATGTGAGGTCTTGGTTATAAGCTTTGGGATTGTCGCCATTAATCATGGTTAGTAATGTTGTTTTCCCACTACCATTTGGCCCTACTAGTTGCCAAAATTCACCTGCGTTTATCGTCCAGTTTATGTCTTTCACAATCACCCTTTCCTCATATTTCACCGTCACGTTCTTAAATGAAACCAGTTCCATATTATCCAAAACATATTCTGAAATAGGTGGTGGCACAGTGATAGTAATCTTTTTTTTAGAGGAAGAAATGTGGGTATTTAGGTAAGATTTTATATCGTTAATGGGGATTAGTTTATCGTCGGAATATTCAAAAGCAACCTTAATAAACGGAAGAAAATCCCGTTGTCTATTTATTAATTGAATGATGGATGTGTGGTTAGCCATTTCTGTAATGCTTGTTAGCAAAGCTGCTTGTGTGGCAACATCTAGGTTGTCCATAGGATTGTCTAGAACAATAAAATCGGGCTTTTGAGTTAGCAGATAGGAGAGAAGTGCCTTCTTTTGTTCGCCACTAGATAGGCTTCTGATGCTTCGATTATATTGTTTAGAAACAATCCATTCTTCATGCAAAGCCTCTTCTTCAATAAACTCATTGAGAACTATGGAGGAGAATAATGCACCTTTTTGCCCACTAAATTCAGGCAGCATTGTGTGCTGCTTTCCCTCCATGATTTGGTGGGTGAGGTGTAGTTTATTAGCATTGTTTGATAGAAATATTGCCCGATGATTTGTTTGTGTCATAAATAAAATAAAGGGATAAATGTAAAGGTTTTGGAATGAGAAATCATAATACTCTCTTCATTTCAATGGTTGATATTGCTTCATGTTTTTACTTTTTAAGATTAAAGGACTGCATTGCCGAACAGGTTAGTTTTTAGGATTTGCAAAATAAGAACTTTCAGAGTTAATGGGATATACTTAGTTTTGCGCCTCACTCAATTAAATTATCCCCTTTATATAATCAGAAGATGAATTTAAAATTATCTCGACCGATTGCTTTCTTAGACTTAGAAACAACAGGTATTAATATTACTAATGATAGAATTGTTGAAATTGCAATTGTTAGAATTCAATTGGATGGCAGCAAAGTGGTAAAAAGAAAGCTAATAAATCCTACTATTCCTATTCCAAAAGCTTCTTCGGACGTGCATGGTATTACAGACGAAATGGTGAAAGATGCACCAACCTTTAAACAAGTAGCCAATGAACTAAAACAGTTTATGGACAACTGCGATATGGGCGGCTATAACAGTAATCGTTTCGACTTGCCTTTATTGATTGAAGAGTTTTCTAGAGCAGGCATTACTTTTAATATTGATGGAAGAAAGATGGTTGATGTTCAAAAGGTTTTCCATCAAATGGAACAACGCACATTGAGCGCAGCTTACAAATTCTATTGCAACAAAACCTTAGAAGGAGCGCATGGTGCAGAAGTTGATGCCACAGCCACTTGGGAAATATTGGAAGCACAGATAGAAAGATACCCTAATTTAGGCGACACTGTTGAAACAATTGTGAAGTTTACGGGCGAAGATGACATAGTTGATTTTGCTCGCCGATTTGTGAAGGATGAAAAAGGAATAGAGGTATTTAACTTCGGAAAACATAAGGGAAAATCAATTGCACAAGTGCTAAAAGAAGAGCCACAATACTACGATTGGATGATGAAAGGAGACTTTGCCTTGAACACCAAACAAAAGCTAACAGAAATACTTAACAGAACTTTATTGAAGAAATAGCGGAATAATTATCTTCTTTGCAACGAATTTATGGCTTAAAATGTCTATTAAGCGTTTCTTGCCATTGTAAATTATTTATACTATCACGTTGAGTAAATTAGTAATCATACCTACTTACAACGAGAAAGAAAACATTTCTCGTATCATAGCAGCCGTGTTCAATTTGAATGCTGGATACCATGTTTTAATTATAGATGACGGTTCTCCCGATGGAACTGCACAGATTGTTAAAGACTTGGCATTGCAATACCCCAATCAATTGTTTATTAATGAAAGAAAGGGGAAATTAGGTTTGGGGACAGCTTACATACACGGTTTTAAATGGGGAATAGAACACAAATATGATTACCTATTTGAAATGGATGCCGACTTTTCTCATAACCCCAAAGATCTAGAAAACTTGTATAAAGCCTGTGCCATTGGCGGTGCAGATGTATCTATTGGAAGCCGCTATGTGAAAGGTGGTAAAGTTGAAAATTGGCCTTTGGATAGACACTTTTATTCAAGAGGTGGAGCCTTATTTACAAAACTAATCACTTGGATGCCCATTAATGATCCTACTGCTGGGTTTATGTGCTATTCGAGAAAAGCTTTAGAAGCAATAAATTTAGATGCTATACATTTTGTGGGGTATGCTTTCCAAATAGAAATGAAGTTTGCTTGTTGGAAACTTGGTTTCAAAATAACAGAAGTGCCTATCACCTTTATTGACCGTGTGATTGGGGTAAGCAAAATGAGTAAGGGCATCATTAAAGAAGGTGTTTTTGGGGTAATAAAAATTCAGTTCCTTAGCCTCACCAAGAAATATAGTAAGCAAGTAAAAGCAAAGACAGAATAAATTTTAATCCAATCAGTATTTGTTTCATAGCTATGTTCTTTCTTTAATCCACAAATAAAATGAATGAGGAAAACTTCCTTAATACAACTTCATGCAGCCGTTTTTTTATGGGGCTTCACGGGTGTTTTAGGCAGGCTCATCAGTTTAAATGAAGGGTTGTTGGTTTGGTATAGAATGCTAATCACCATCATCACTCTTTTTTTAATTATGTGGAAGCAAGGCGAAATAGAAAGACTTCCTAGGAAAACCATTGCACAACTTTTTTTAATTGGCGGAATACTTGCTTTGCATTGGGTTTTCTTTTATGGTGCCATCAAGGTGGCTAACATTTCCATAACCCTTATTTGTCTTTCCTCTAGCGGATTAATTACTGCATTACTAGAACCTTTTATTGTGGGTAGCAAGTTCAGCTTCAAAGAAATAGCCCTTAGTTTAATGGGTATAGTGGGCATTTATTTAATCTTTCATTTTGATAGTAAATACCAGAAAGGAATAATAATAGCAATGATTGCCGCCTTTTTAAGTGTCGTTTTTAGTGTACTGAATAAGCGTATAATAAACAATGTTTCTTCAAAAAGCATGATGCTTTATGAGCTTACTGGCGGCTGGTTGATACTAACCTTACTGATGCCCTTTTATCTAAAATCTTTCCCCAGTATTTCACTTTTTCCTAGCTCATTAGATTGGTGCTGGCTACTGATTCTTAGTTGGGCTTGCACAGTATTGGCCATGGATTTATCCTTAAAGGCATTACGCCATCAATCAGTTTTTACGCAAAATTTAACCTTGAATCTGGAACCAGTCTATGGAATTATCTTAGCATTCATAGTGTTCAAAGAGAATAAAAATTTAAATGCAAGTTTCTATGTAGGTTTTGGATTGATAGCCCTATCTGTGGCTTTCCAGATGATAAGGGTATTGCATTATAAGAAACACTAGGTGTGAAATGTTTACTTCGTCTTCAATTAATATTTTCATAATGCTACCTTTTAACCACCTACCTAAGTAAGCTTTTGTGATTGATAAATATTCTATCTATTACATAATTTAGTGAAGACACTTTTGGGTGGATATAGGTTGAAAAGTCAGTCTTGAGAAACTGTTCTCCACGGAGTTTACTTTAAATCCCACGGAGTTTACTTTAAACTCCAGCGAGTTTAGTTTAAATCCCACGGAGTTTAGTTTAAACTCCAACGAGTTTAGTTTAAATCCCACGGAGTTTACTTTAAATCCCTGCGAGTTTACTTTAAACTCAACGGAGTTTAGTTTAAACTCCAGCGAGTTTATTTTAAATCCCACGGAGTTTAGTTTAAACTCCAGCGAGTTTAGTTTAAATCCCATGGAGTTTATTTTAAATCCCATGGAGTTTAAAGTCTCTACTACCCCAAAAAATGAAAAATGAATGCTTTAAATGAAGGTGAGGCTATGCAGAAACAGTCTTTCTAAAGCCTTACTTTTTCTCTGTAGTGGTGGTTGTATTTATATTCTTTGAAGATTTATTATTAGAAGGGAAGATTTTTTATTAATTGATTGTTTGGAATGGGTGATGGAAAATGTGTATTATTGCGCCGACAGACTAAATGCTATTTTTTAAGTGATACTAAATTGTAGCATTAAATATAAAAATATCAGAAACATGTATACATTTGTTAAGCAAACCGACTATACTAACAGTCCTACAAATTTTTAATACTTAAAACAATAAAATGAAACATTACACTAGAGTTTACATTGCATTAGCAATCTGCTTGACATTTAGTTGCTCCTCCCCGAAAGAAATTGTGAAATTTCCAACAATACCCGATGAGGAATTTGCTAATCCCAATTTAAAAGAGTATTTCAAATCTACAAAAACACCGAATATTGTTTTAAGAGTACCAAATAATAATGATAAAGCGACAACTAATACAAGTACAAATAATGGAAATGACTTATTGTATAATGCAATAGAAAAAGAATTACTTAGAAATGGATTTAGTGTTAGGGACAGGGGATTGTTTAACGAATTACTGAACAAATCTCAGAATAGCGATTATTCTAAAATTAAACAACTAACAAATACTGACTTAATTTTAGAAGTCGTGAATATCGATCGTTCTGTATTATACTCAACGAATAAAATAACTCAAATTACCTCGAAAAGTGAAAAGGAAAAAATTGGAAGCATTGATTTTAAAGAAAAAGGAGCTTCTGCTGAATATAAGCTAGTTCTAGTAAAGAATAATGAAATTGCTGGTTCTTACAAGTTTAACTATAAGCCTTGTCCAGATGGTTGCGAGCTTACTTATTTTAAGTTTACAGGAAAACACAGTGATAAAAAGATACAACTTAGAGAAACCGTTGAGATAAACACTTTGGAGGAATTTATGAAGGTAACTACTAAAAAATTGGTTGAATCATTTAAACATTAAAATGTACGAATACTTATTTGTCATGTAAAATGGTTCATCTATTAATTATCGTAGAGACTTTCTTTGATAAGTTTTTATTTATTGTATAATTAGAATATGTTAAAAACAAAAAAGTGTAGCTAACTTAGCTACACTTTTTTGTTTCCACTAACCCTAGCTGGCGTACATCCAATTAACATGTTGCAAGGCTCGCTGCTACCGCGCCTTCTTTAACGTGTGGTAACTCTGGGATTGTGTAATCAAGGATTTAAAAGTTTTAGCTTCAATAAAAGAATTCAAAGAGTATTTTGCACAGTATATTTGTGAATCCTTTTGAAAAAGATGGGGGATGAACTTAAAAAATAAGATATGGGCAAGATAATAAAAATATCAAAGACAGATTCTCCAGAACAAACACTTAAAGCACTTAAACAGCTGGAGAAGAAAAAGCAAGCCCCTAAAACAAAATCATTAGCAGAATTCTTTGGAAAAATGCCTGGTGTTTTTGGCGATGGACTAACATACCAAAAACAAATGCGCAATGAATGGTAGATATTTTGCAGATACTAGCACCTTTATCTAACTCTTGGATAAACATCCTGCATTGACAGTGTTATTGGAAAGCGAATGGATTTTTTCGGTTATTACAGAAAGAGAATTGCAATCAAAGCACAATATTAAACCCGAAGAGATAGCCATAGTAAAAGAAGTACTCTTAGCTTGCAAAAAGGTAATTCATGTTGATGCAATAAATGAGATAACCATCCAATTAAAAAGAAAATATAGAATTAAACTTCCCGATGCCCTAATTGCTGCTTCTGCTATCATGCTGAACATTCCACTTATCACTTTTGATAAAGGATTTTCTAAAATTTATGAGCTAGACTTAATTTTGTTTGAACCTTGAGTATGTATATTAATTTATTATGCTAGCTTTATCCCATGGACACAGAACAACTACGCGATTATTGTTTAAGCAAACCACTTACCGAAGAAGGATTACCTTTTGGGCCGAATGTGTTGGTGTTTAAAGTGAATGGTAAAATATTCTTGTTGACTAGTTTGGATGCCCCGCTAGCGCACGTCAATTCAGCGTTTCAAACGGACTCGCTGCTGCCGCGCAGTCTGTGACGAATTGCTTAGCTAAGATTACGGTAAAGCAATACTAATCTTCAAAATCAAATAGAAATAGAAAAGTTTTTGTTCTTAGATTTGTGTAAAATAAAAATGATGGCTACTATAAATGAAGCATTAGACAAATTGATGGAGCTTGATTTTGAAAGCAGGGAGATGATAATTGAAATTGCCCAAAAAAGACAAGTGGAAGAGCGCCGGAAAGAAATAGCACATAATGCAAAGAAGGCAGCATCGGCACATAAAGGCAATAAAATCAAAGCTGTGCAGGCATCAGAAATAATTGCCCGCCTTAATAGCTTGGCATAATGGCAAAGCGAAAAATAGTTTTATCAAAGTCGTTTGAAAGGGCATATATAAAATTCGTAAGCAAAAGACCCATTCTTAAAACAGCCATACAAAAGTCAATACTTCTGCTTGAAGAAGATGCGTTAACCCAAAAATTGAAAACACACAAACTAAGTGGAAATTTATACGGATTAATGGCTTGTAGTTGTGGATATGATTGCAGAATTATTTTTTCTATTGAAATAAACGAAACAACAAAAGAAGAGGAAATACTCCTAATAGATATAGGAACACACGATGAAGTTTATTGATTTATACTCTAGTTTTATCAGATGGACATAGAACAACTACGCGATTATTGTTTGAGCAAACCACTTACCGAAGAAGGATTGCCTTTTGGGCCAAACGTGTTGGTGTTTAAGGTTAAAGGCAAAATATTTCTGTTGGCTAGTTTGGATGCGCCACAACTGCAATTTAACTTGAAATGTAATCCTGACCTAGCCGAAGAACTGCGCGAACAATATAGCTGCGTAATACCTGGCTTTCACATGAACAAAAAACATTGGAACACCGTCATCCCCGATGGTACTGTTTCTACTGCACAAATAAAAGAATGGATAGACCACTCTTATGACCTGATATTAAAATCGGTTAAGACAAAGGGTTAAACCCATTCCACCTCACCAAAAGTAAAAGAATCCTGCGTGGCATTGTTTACTAGCAGTTGCCCATATTCGTTTACGCCTTTTATAGTTGCCTCAAAAGTAATATTACCTTTTCGTAAAAGTACTTTCTCATTGCGCCTAAATAAATGCTGGTTATATTCTTGTAGAAGTTCTTGATAATTACCAAGTTTTAGTTGCTGATAACGCTTTTCTAAACAAACACATAATTCCTTGGCTAAGGCTACTGTATCGAAGGTTTTGCCCGTAATCTGTTTTAGAGAAACTGGGTTTTTAAGTTCTGGAGAAAAGGTTGTTTGGTTAATATTCATCCCAATGCCTACCACCGCCCATTGCCATTCTTGGCCACGAATAATATTTTCTATTAATATTCCTGCTGCCTTTCTGTCACGCCAATAAATATCATTAGGCCATTTTATTACCGTTTCTTTACCAGCGTAGCCACTCAAAAAATCTTTGCAGGCAAGTGCTACACTTACACTAAACAAAAATTGATTGTTTAATGATAGAAAAGACGTGTCAACAATGCTCGAAATGATGATGTTAGTACTCGGCTCTGTAAGCCACTGTTTGCCGCGTTGACCCTTTCCGGCAGTCTGGCTATGTGCAAAATAAGTTGCACCATGTTCAGCCAAATTAGCTTGAATTAATTCAATGGCATAACTATTGGTACTGGCAACCTCAATTAATTCAAAAAAAGATACTCCAATTGGAGAAATAATCGAATTAACAACTTTATTAATAATAAAAGGCGACAAAGAAGTATTATTTTTGAAGCCGAAGATAAATGGAAGTAGTTAAATATTATTGAACAGACAAATTTGTCAAACAATTTTACACTTTAATTTGTGGTTATTAGTTAGAAGTGGCTTTTTATACTTTTGCATAAAATATTAATAACTTACAAACGTTTACCTTAGAAAAAGAAAAATTTATTCATTAAAATTACATAATTGTTGGAACAACTTACATCTACAGACACCCGTGTTAAAAGCATTACTAAGCTTACTAAAAACTCCAAAATATTCAAGACGATTATTTCTGCTATAGAAGACAAAAAAGGTTCTGGAATAGTAAGTCTCGATTTAAGAAAAATACCAGAGGCAGTAGCAGACTTTTTTATAGTTTGTGAAGCATCCTCTACTACTCAAGTTAAAGCAATAGGAGATTTTATTGAATATAAAGTGAAAGAAGTATGTGGCGAAAACCCATACAAAAACGAAGGAAAAGCAACAGGTCAGTGGGTTCTTATAGACTACGTTACCATTGTGATACACGTAATGCACCCAGAAGCAAGAAGTTTTTATAAATTGGAAGACATGTGGAGCGATGCAATTGCGCAAACCCACGGATAAAATTGAAATTTAACAAATCATAATTATAGTATCAAGACTATAAGAATTATTTTTATTTTGAAGCAATAGCATAATCATGGCAATAGAAGAGAAGAATAAGGAAAAACAACCATCAAAGATACCATTTACAAATTTTGGTGACGACAAGGATAAGTCGTCTCGCAAACCACCGAAATTCAATATTTATTGGATATATGGGTTGATATTCGCAGTATTGGTCGGTTCTACATTTATAAAGAACAGCCCAGATTTAACCAAAACTACCGAGCAAGAATTCATCAATGAAATGCTTGCTAAGGGTGATGTGGTAAAATTGGAACCCGTAGATAATAAGAACATAGTTAGAATTTACATCAAGAGTGACAGTATTAATAAAGAATTTTACATAAAGAAATTCAATGGTCACAGAGATGCAAGTACGGCTAAGGGTGTCCCATTATTTTACTTTAGGGTATATGAATGGACTGCCTTTACTACCAATTTGAATGATTTTTACAAAGCACATCCAGAAGTTGCAAGGGTTGCCATTGATCCTACTGAAGACCAAGATTGGTTTGGGCCTGCTTCTAGCTATTTAGTTTCGATCGTGATTTTTGTAGGCATCTGGGTTTTATTAATGCGCAAAATGGGAGGCGGCGGACCAGGTGGTGGTGGACCAGGCGGTATCTTCAACATTGGTAAATCTAAAGCTACTTTGTTTGATAAGGGTGCTAAGGTTAACATTAACTTTGGTGATGTAGCAGGTTTGGATGAAGCCAAGGTAGAGGTAATGGAAATAGTGGATTTTTTGAAGAATCCGAAGAAATATACAGCCTTGGGTGGAAAGATTCCTAAAGGGGCTTTGCTGATAGGACCTCCTGGTACTGGTAAAACCTTACTTGCAAAAGCTATGGCTGGTGAGGCACAAGTTCCTTTCTTTAGCCTAAGCGGTAGTGACTTTGTAGAAATGTTTGTGGGTGTGGGCGCAAGCCGTGTGAGAGATTTGTTTAAGCAAGCAAGAGAAAAAGCACCTTGTATCATATTTATAGATGAAATTGATGCCATAGGTCGTGCACGAGGTAAAAACGTGATGATGAGCAATGATGAAAGGGAAAACACCTTGAATCAGCTCCTTGTTGAAATGGACGGATTTGGTGGTGATACCGGTATCATTATATTGGCCGCTACAAACAGACCAGATGTATTGGACAGTGCATTGCTAAGACCGGGTCGTTTTGACAGACAAATTAGTATTGATAAACCAGACGTAAAAGGACGTGAAGCAATATTTAAAGTACACTTATTGCCAATCAAGGTTAGTGAAACTTTGGATGTTACTAAACTGGCTGAACAAACACCAGGTTTTGCAGGAGCGGATATTGCCAATGTATGTAATGAAGCTGCTTTGATAGCTGCCCGTAAGGACAAGCAAGCGGTAGAGATGATAGATTTTCAGGATGCAATTGATAGGGTAATTGGAGGATTGGAAAAGAAGAATAAAATAATTGCTCCACATGAAAAGGAAATCATAGCTTACCATGAAGCGGGTCATGCGGTTTGTGGTTGGTTCTTAGAACACGCTTATCCATTGTTGAAGGTAACCATAGTGCCAAGAGGAACTGCGGCTTTGGGTTATGCTCAATATACCCCAACTGAACAGTACTTGTATAATGAAGACCAATTGATGGATCAGATTTGTATGACTTTGGGCGGAAGGGCAAGTGAGCAAATCTTCTTCGGAAAGATTTCTACCGGTGCAAGCAATGACTTGCAACAAATTACCAGAATGGCCTACGGAATGGTTACTGCTTATGGTATGAGCGATAAGATTGGTAATGTAAGCTTCTACGATCCTACACAAGAAAACACTTTCACCAAGCCATTTAGTGAGGGTACAGGTAAGATAATAGACGAAGAAGTAAAGACGATTATTGATAGAGCATATCAGTTAACCATAGAATTACTAACCTTAAGAAAGAACGAAGTAGAAATATTGGCTAAAGAGCTTTTATCTAAAGAAGTTTTACATAAGAGTGATGTGGAAATTCTTATTGGTAAACGTCCTTTTGAGCCTAAGAAAATCTTAGAAGCAGAACCGGAAGTAGTTATTGCTCCACCTGAAACTACTATTGTAACAGCAACTAGTACTGATGAATTAGCTGACTAATGAGTAATTCGAGAGAAAAAATATTAAGCAAAGTAAGACAGGCACTATCTAGTAAGGTGCCTGTTCCTTTTGAAGGAATAAATCCTTCAGAAAGTGTTTTTCATTCTTCATCCGAAGAGTTGGAATTAGAATTTGCTGAAAACTTTACCAAACTCCAAGGCAAGTTTTGTTACTGTGCCTCGAATGAGGAACTAATTGAAAGTTTGAAAAAATTAGCTGTAATTAGAAAATGGACAAACATTTATTGTGTAGAAGACAACCTGAAACAAAATCTACAAACTAGTGGATTTGAGAACCTTACTAATTTAGATTTAAAAAGCAGCGATGCTTCCATCACTACCTGCGAAGCTTTAATAGCCCGAACAGGGAGTATGCTTTTAAGCAGCGCATCGCAAAGTGGTAGAACGGTTAGTGTTTATGCGCCTATTCATATTTGCATTGCCTATACTAGTCAGCTAGTTTATGATATAAAAGACGGCTTGTCTTTCATCAAAACAAAATACAAAGGAAATATTCCTTCCCTTATTTCGTTGGCAACAGGTCCTAGCCGTACTGCCGATATAGAAAAAACATTAGTAGTTGGCGTTCATGGTCCAAAAGAAGTCTTTTGCTTTTTGGTAAACGACTAATTTAAGAATATTACATGCAGATACCTCCTCAAAAGAAAATATATTTCCTATCCGATTTTCACCTCGGCGCACCAAACTATGAAAAGAGTTTGATTCGAGAGAAAAAGATAGTGAAGTTTTTGGAATCTATTAGGCATGATGCTTTTGAAATATTTATAGTAGGCGATTTGTTCGATTTTTGGTACGAGTATAAAACCGTTGTGCCAAGAGGATATACAAGAATTTTGGGGAAGCTTGCCGAGATTACCGATAGTGGCATTCCTATTCATTTCTTTGTAGGAAACCATGATATGTGGATGAGTGGTTATTTTGAGCAAGAACTGAACATACCCGTTTATCATCATCCCAAAACTTTTCAGTATAATAATAAATCATTCTTTATTGGTCATGGCGATGGATTGGGGCCTGGTGATAATGGCTATAAATTCATTAAGAAAATATTTAGAAACCCTCTGTGTCATTGGCTATTTGGACAATTGCACCCAACGTTGGGAATGGGAATAGCTAACTATTTCAGTCGGAAAAGCAAAGAAAAGACAGGAACTAGCGATGAACACTTTTTGGGAGAAGACAAAGAATGGCTAATCCTTTTTTGTAAGGAGACCTTACAAAAGGAACATTTTAATTACTTCATTTTTGGGCATAGACATTTTCCTTTAGATTACAAATTGACTGAAACAAGTAGATATATAAATTTGGGTGATTGGATACGAACCTTCACTTACGCTACCTTTGATGGAACTGACATGCAACTACTCGAATGGAAAGAATAATAATTTATATACTAGCATTTATTTTTATCTGCCATCCCGCAAAAGCCACCCCCGATACCTTATTACATCTACAATTAAAGAGTACGATTAAAGGAGATTTCGCAAATTTTTTTGTAGATAATTTGGGCAATATTTTCCTAATTACCTCTGCCAATCAAATCAAAAAATTAAACAACAATCTAGATAGTATTGCCATCTTTAATGAGAGCAAACTCTATGGCGACATTTATTCTTTGGATGTAAGTAACCCACTGAAAGTATTGGTGTATTATAAAGATTATAATACTATCCTAAGCTTGGATAGGCAGCTTAGCAAACGAAACACGCTCGATCTGCGCCTACAAAACATCTTTCAGGTGAGGGCAATAGCTCAGAGTTATGATAATAATATTTGGCTATTTGATGAAGTGGATAATAAACTGAAAAAGATAGATGAGGCTGGAAACTTGCTTTTGGAAGCCCCAGATTTTAGGCAATTGTTTGGAGAGGCCTATCTGCCACAAACCATCTTGGATATGAATGGATTATTGTATCTATATAACCCAAAAAAGGGGTGGAAACTATTTGATTATTATGGTGGATTTAAGTCTCAATATCCTGTTTTTAATTGGCAGGATGTGCAAGTAGCCGATGGCTATCTAAAGGGACATGATAGTAGCTTCTTTTATGCTGATAGACCAAAAGAGTTACAGTATCTGCGAGCAAAACCGGATATAAACATTGCTAGTTCCAGGAAAATCATTCAATTGCATGACCAATATTATATTATGACTAAAGAGGGATTAAGTATTTTTACAGAGTAATTAAGGATTGATTTGTTAACCAACATTATTACTCAAATTTTTTTTAAAACTCAGTTCAAACTATTTTAAAAAATATTCTTTGCTTAATGAATGAATATATTTTAACATAAGCTTCTTATTTTGAATTGTTTTTCTCAAATTTATTTATCACACATGGCTTTGTTTTTAGATATACATCCCGTCAATCCCAATCAAAGGCATATTTCTACAGTTGTAGATTGTCTTCTATCTGGCGGTGTAATTATTTATCCCACTGATACAATCTATGGATTAGGATGCGATATATTTCAGCATAAAGCAATAGAAAGAGTAGCAAGGATTAAAAATGTCGACCCTCATAAAGTTCAATTAAGTTTCGTGTGTAATGATTTGTCAGACTTAAGCAAATACACAAAAAGTATTGATACACCCTTATATCGATTATTAAAAAATCATTTACCAGGTCCTTATACATTCATCTTGCCTGCAAGTAAGGAAGTTCCAAAGATATTACAGTCAAAAAAGAATACCATTGGTTTGCGGATTCCAGATAATCTTATTGCAAAAACAATTACAGAACAATTACAGCATCCACTGCTTTCAGCTTCTTTACCAGGGGAGATGGTGGAAGAATATACTGATCCAGAATTAATATATGAAAACTTTAAAAATATAGTAGATATTGTGGTTAATGGTGGCATTGGAGGAATGATACCATCTACCATTATTGATTGCACTAAAGAGGATTATGAAGTGGTTCGTATGGGGGCTGGTAGTTGGGATAATTAATCAGTGTAAGCTGTTTGTTTGATTTGTTACAACGCACTAAGCACAAATTATATTCTTAATTTAAAATTGGATGTAGCTAAATAAAAAAGCCCCTCATTAGTTTTAAACCTATGAGGGGCTTTTTTATTATTCTCTTTATACTAAACTAAAACAGCACCTTCTACTAAAACAGTTGCTTTGTTGTTTAATACTTCCACAAAGCCACTTTGTATGGTATAGTTTTCGAAAGAAGATTTATCCTTTAATACTTTCAAATTGCCCTTTCCTAAGGCACTTACCAAAGGAGCGTGTTTATTCAGTATTTCAAACAAACCATCAATGCCAGGAAGTTGAACTCCGTAAACTTCTGCACTGAATAGTTTCTTTTCTGGTGTCAATATCTCTAAAATCATATACCTTATAGTTTTAATATTGTTCTAATTCTGATAGATATGTAGTTTATTTAGCTTGTTCCATCATTTTCTTACCCTTCTCAATAGCATCTTCTAGTGTACCAACAAGGTTAAAAGCAGCCTCAGGATATTCATCTACTTCGCCATCCATGATAGCGTTAAATCCACGAATTGTATCTTCAATACTTACAAATACACCTTTCAAACCTGTGAACTGTTCAGCAACATGGAATGGTTGTGATAAAAAACGTTGTACTTTTCTGGCACGTGATACAGTTAATTTATCTTCATCACTCAATTCATCCATACCCAAGATAGCGATGATGTCTTGTAATTCCTTGTAACGTTGTAAGATTAATTTTACTCTATCCGCAGTTTCGTAGTGTGATTTACCTACGATAGCTTCAGTAAGAATACGAGACGTAGAATCCAAAGGATCCACCGCAGGATAGATACCCAAATCGGCAATCTTACGGCTCAATACTGTAGTAGCATCCAAGTGAGCGAAAGTAGTTGCAGGAGCCGGATCGGTCAAATCATCCGCTGGTACATAAACCGCTTGTACAGAAGTGATAGAACCATTTTTAGTAGAAGTGATACGCTCTTGCATCAATCCCATTTCTGTTGCCAATGTTGGTTGATAACCTACCGCAGAAGGCATACGACCTAACAATGCAGATACTTCAGAACCAGCTTGAGTGAAACGGAAGATATTATCTACGAAGAATAATATATCCTTTCCTTTACCTGTACCATCTCCATCACGGAAATATTCAGCAACAGTCAAACCGCTTAATGCCACACGAGCACGGGCTCCTGGAGGTTCATTCATTTGTCCGAATACGAAAGTAGCTTTACTTTCTTTCAAGCCTTCCATATCCACTTTGCTCAAATCCCATCCGCCTTCTTCCATGTTATGTTTGAAAGCTTCACCATAATTCATGATACCAGCTTCAATCATTTCACGTAATAAGTCATTACCCTCACGAGTACGCTCACCTACACCAGCAAACACAGATAGACCACCGTGACCTTTAGCGATATTGTTAATTAACTCCTGAATTAATACTGTTTTACCTACACCAGCACCGCCAAATAAACCGATTTTACCACCTTTTGCATAAGGCTCAATCAAGTCAATAACTTTAATGCCTGTAAAAAGTATTTCAGTTGCAGTACTAAGGTCTTCGAATAATGGTGGCTTATTGTGAATTGGACGACCACCTACTTTACTTAACTGTGGTAAACCATCAATAGCGTCACCAGTTACATTAAAAAGACGACCGTTAATGTTTGGTCCTACAGGCATTGCAATTGGTCTGCCAGTATCAACTACTGGAATACCACGCACTAAACCTTCAGTTCCTTCCATTGCAATAGTACGAACGCTGTCTTCTCCAAGGTGTTGTTGTACTTCGAGTATTAGTTTGTCACCATTCTCTTTGGTTATTTCCAAAGCGTTATAAATGTCAGGCAATACATTTCCGCTTGGAAAATGTACGTCAACTACCGCACCGATAACTTGTTTGATCTTACCTACAGAAGCCATAATTAGTAAGGTTTGTTTAATTAAATAAAGATGAAATTATTTTTAAAGCTTCCATCCATTAGCTTTTTTAAATTCGGCTGCAAAAGTAAGGGTATGTAACTAAAATACAAATTCAAAATCGCTGAATGATAATTTTTTAAAAACAATACTGCAACTTCGCACTTAATGGCACTGATATTAAACATAGACACCTCTATTGAAACAGCAGATGTTTTCCTTGCAAAAGATGGTATTCTTTTGATGAGTGAATCAAATTCAGAACCCAAAAATCATGGTTCTTTCTTGCAGTTTGCTATTCAAAAGATACTTTCTGAAACAAATACTCCATTAAAAGCTCTCGATGCTATTGCAGTAACTAATGGTCCAGGAAGTTATACCGGACTAAGGGTGGGTATGGCTTCTGCTAAAGGACTTTGTTTTTCTTTGAACAAACCAATAATTACTATTTCAACCTTAGAAGTATTAGCAAGTTCCATTAAAAGTCAATTCATATTAAATAATGATTATCTTTTTTGTCCATTAATTGATGCCAGAAGAATGGAAGTGTTTACTGCCTTATACAATTTTAATATTGAGCCGATTCTTCCCCCGCAATCAATGATACTAGATGAAAACTCTTTTGCAAATCAGCTTGAATCGAAAGTGATTGTTTTTGCAGGTAATGGAAGTGCGAAGCTAAAGGAGGTGCTTAATCATCCAAATGCACTTTTTGTGTCCCTAGAACCTACTGCCAAGATAGCATCAATGATTACAATTTCAGAGGGAAAATATCTAATTAAAAATTTTGATAATCTTGCATATTCGGAGCCATTCTATATAAAAGATGTCTTTTTTGCCGAAAAAAGTAAATAATAAAATTTAAATGCACCGATTTCGTGCTTTTAGGTGTCATAGTTTATATAAATTATATATTTTTATCAAATTAGTACACCATACATAACACCAATTTAAATTTTATGGCTCAATCAAACGCTATCATGACACTATCCAACGGAGAAATCACTATTAAAGTAGATTTAATCCAGACCAAAAAGAGTGCTGCAATTCTTAGAGCTTTGAATCATAAGCTTAGGCAACAAATCATTAAGTTGTTGAATGACTCTAAAAAGATGACCGTTACAGAAATTTATGTGAAACTTCGTTTAGAACAATCTGTTGCATCACAACATTTAGCAATTTTGCGACTCGCACAATTGGTTACTACCAAGCGTGATGGTAAGTTTATTTTTTATTCTGTCAATTATGAAAGAATAGATGAAATAAATGATTTCATAATAGATCTCGTCGGCAAAACTCCATCTAAAGAAAGAGAGTAGTGCAGGCTTTAAAAAGATTAATTTTTCCCTATGTTTATTAAACAGTTTTATACTAACTGCCTTAGCGAATACGCTTACTATATTGAAAGTAATGGCGAGGCAGTAGTAATAGATCCATTAAGGGATGTTAAAGAATATATTAAGTTAGCCAACGAAAGAAAGGCAACCATTAAATATGTTTTAGAAACTCACTTTCATGCTGATTTTGTGAGTGGTCATCTTGATTTGGCAAAAGAAACTGGAGCATCCATCGTTTATGGTCCCAACACAAAAACTAATTATAAAGTTCATGTTGCTAAGGATGGGGAAGAATTTAAAATAGGCATTATTACTATTAGATTACTGCATACACCAGGGCATACGCTAGAAAGCAGTTGCTATTTATTGCTTGATGAGAATGCCCAAAGCCATGCATTATTTACAGGAGATACCTTATTTATTGGCGATGTAGGCAGGCCTGATCTTTCTCAAAGTGATGAGTTGCCTGTTAATGATCTTGCTGGATTATTGTACGAAAGCATAAGATTTAAAATTTTACCGCTCAATGATAATGTTATTATTTATCCTGGTCATGGGGCGGGGAGTAGTTGTGGTAAAAATCTTTCCAAGGAAAGTATCAGTACAATTGGAGAGCAAAAGCAGCATAACTATGCGCTTAAAGAGCAGCTTAAAGAAGAATTTATAAAAGCCGTAACAGAGGGATTGGTGGCACCTCCCAAATATTTCCCCATTAATGCGATGATAAATAAAGAAGGATATGAAAGTTTGAGCAGTATATTAAATACTGGGCTTACCAAACTTTCTGTAACAACATTTAAAGCCCATATCAGTGATGATGAATATGTAGTTTTAGACACAAGGGCAACAGCCGATTTTGTGCAAGGATTTGTTCCTGGTTCATTATACGTAGGGCTTGAAGGCCGTTTTGCCGAATGGGCAGCTAGCATATTGCCTTTCGATAAAACTATTTTGCTAATCACAGAAGCTGGTAAAGAAGAGGAAACCATTACTCGATTGGCAAGAGTAGGATTTGAGAAGATGGGTGGTTTTTTGGAAGGGGGCTATGAAGCTTGGGTTAATGCCGGTGAACAAATTGATTTAATAATTGATGTAGAAGTTGATGAACTAGCAATGGACATTGAGTTCGACACGAATTTAGTTGTGCTTGATGTTAGGAAAGAGGCTGAATATGATAATGGTCATTTGCAGGAATCTATAAACATACCCTTAGAAAATTTAGTGGATCCTGGAACCATGGCCGACTTTGATGATAACCATAACATTTATGTGCATTGCGGTGGTGGGTATAGGAGTGTGATTGCTTGTTCATTATTAAAAAAACAAGGCATTCACAACATTAGAAATGTAAATGGTGGATGGGATGCTATTTCTGAACTGAAAAGTAAATTTAAAATAATAAAAACAGAAGCATCACTCAATTAGCAGCGTGTATCTTTTTGTTGTTAACCTCTCGAATTGTAAATACTTCGAGAGGTTTTATTTTTGAATAGGTTCGGTAAAATTCTCATTAATCAAATTAAAAACAAAAGCTTCTATACATCATTGAACATAATAAATTAAGCTCCATTGATTGCTCCAGATTATTACCAAACCTTAAATGTATCGCCTAATGCTACTGCCGATGAAATTAAAAAGGCATATAGAAAGCTTGCCTTAAAGTACCATCCCGACGTGGCAGGGGAAGATGTTGGAGCTGCTGATAAATTTAGAAATATAAAAGCCGCTTATGATGTTTTAAGTAATGATAAAACAAGGCAAGCCTATCATTACAAACATTTTTATACTGACGTTAAGGAGCAACCCATTGTTACTGCCAAAAGCATAGCTGAAAAAGTAGCAGATTTAGCAAAGTTTACATCAGCTTTAGATCCTTATAGATTAGACCATGAAGGATTGTGTGATCAGATTGTTCAACTGTTAAACATACACAACCTGAATGTTTTGTTTCAATCTAAGGAGGCTGAATTAATTAAATCAATCATTTTAAATACCTTAAAGTGTACACAACTTCTGCCTTATGAAATGGTTCTTTCCATACATGAAACCCTCATTAAACTTGCAGATAAAAATGAAAGCTTAATTAAAACTATCCATCAAGAAACATTGCTTCAAAAGAGGTTGCATTATTGGGATAAATACAAATTTTCTCTAGCAATATTCATTGCATTGCTGCTGTGTTTTATCTTTTTTCTATTAGTATAAGCACATTACCAGTATTTCATATACCTAATTATGGCAATGGAAATATTGTCATTACCTCCTACTTTCTTTGCTTTTTCCGTAAGTTTTAAATAGCCATTTTCGGTGTTTAGTTCTCCTGCAATTTCTTCATCAGTTAGCTCCTTCGTTAATCCGTCGGTACAAATAAGTAAACAATCATCATCATTTAATTTTGTTGTTACTTCTTTAAAATCAATGAAAATTTCTTTTTCCGCACCAAAAGCATTGGTAATGGCTGTTTTAATGGCTGTTTCATTTCCCTTTAATTCTTGCAAAGAGTGGTCGCGGGATAATCTTTTAAGTTCTTTTTTTGCGCTGCTATATAAATATATGCGGCTATCTCCAACATGGATTAAGAATATTTTTTTATTATAAAAAAGAACACCAGAAAAGGTTGAAGCCATTCCTTTTTTTGATGAATCATTTTTACCTTCATCCAGCATGCAGTCATGGATTGTTTTTGAGGTAGCAACAAAATAGCTTTTAATAATTGGCGAACGCAAGTTTGATGGAAGCTCTTTCACCGCTTTTGCCATAAGCTGAATAACATATTCGCTTGCAAACTCCCCACTTTTATGCCCCCCTAATCCATCTGCCACCGCAATAATAAAGGGATGGTCATAAGTGTTGAAATCAAATTCATATCTCTTGGTTCCATCTCTCAGTAAATCGTTTCCTACCAGTATCATGTCCTCATTAGAAGATCGAACAATACCTCTATCTGAAACAGCTTCAATAACAAGCTTCATTATTTTATAATTTGAGTTTCATTGTTGCACAAACGCCAAGAGCTATAAATGCAAAAGGGTTATAAACATATTAATTTTTCAAAAATAACTATAATCATAATGCACCAAAAAACTTTTATCACTTATTACTACCCTATAACCAGCAAACAGCAAAACTCTAATACTATTAAAGAGGTAGTTTTTGTAATTCTTCAGGGGTTATTTATCACGAAGTATTCAAGGAAAAAACTAAGTCCACCAAGGTTTAGAGTCCCTAAATGGTAGTTATGAAGAAATATAACAACACAATCCTTGTGTTCTTGGTGAAAGCCTTAGTGACCTTTATGGTAAAGTATCCCCTGAATAGTTACGTTTTTGCTAATGTGCTTTAGCCTAAAGTCTGAAATAAATGGTTCGTGTTTTAACTAATCACTTTCATCATGCTTTATTTCAGTGATGATTGGTTTTATTGGGGCAATGACATTTTATTTATCCATCTTATAACTCCAGTTCCTTTCCTTTGCCATTTCAAACAGTTAATATTTCATTATGCAAACAGCTTATATAATAGATGCAGTGCGCACGCCCATTGGTAAATATGGTGGCAAGCTTGCTTCAGTTCGGGCAGATGATTTATTGTCGGTTGCAATTAAGGCTTTGGTAGCCAGAAACCCTGCAATTGATGTAAACCAGATTGAAGATGTCATTATTGGCGACAGTAATCAAGCCGGCGAAGATTGTAGAGATGTGGCAAGAATGGGTGCATTGCTTGCAGGATTACCAGTTTCGGTGGGTGGAAATACCGTAAATAGACTTTGTGCCAGTGGTATGCAAGCAATTATGGATGCTGCCCGTGCCATTATGTGTGGCGAAGGAATGCTGTACATTGCTGGTGGTGTGGAAAGCATGACGCGTGCTCCTTATATTGTTCCCAAAAGTGTGGGTGCTTTTAACCGCAATATGGAAATGGTAGACAGTACAATTGGTTGGCGGTTGACAAATCAAAAGCTTGCAAGCCTTTACCATCCTTACAATATGGGCGAAACAGCAGAAAATATTGCCAAACAATGGAACATTAGCCGTGAGGCGCAAGACCTTTTTGCTTTTCAATCGCAACAGAAATATGCTGCTGCACTAACAGCAGGAAAATGGATTGATGAATTAATTCCAGTTCCTCTTTCAGAGAATTCTTTGCCTACCTATTTTTCTGTTGATGAACAACCTCGGTCAACTACATTAGAAAGATTGGCGGCATTAAGACCCGCTTTTGCCAAAGGTGGTAGCGTTACGGCTGGCAATAGTAGTGGCATTAATGATGGGGCATCGGCATTGTTGTTGGCAAGCGAAGAAGCTGTTAAGCTATTTAATTTGAAGCCTATTGCCCGGGTGGTAAGTATGGCAATTGCTGGTGTGCATCCAGACATTATGGGAACAGGGCCAATTCCCGCCACACAAAAAGCATTGAAAAGGGCAGGGTTGTCTGTAAATGAAATTGGGTTAATTGAACTTTGTGAAGCATTTTCCGTGCAGTGCATTGCCTGTATGCAGGATTTAGGATTGAATGAAGAGATGATTAATGTGAATGGTGGCTCAATAGCATTGGGGAATCCCTTGGGAAGCAGTGGTGCTAGAATAGTGGGAACATTAGTTCATGAAATGAAGCGCAGGCAAAATAAGTACGGGCTTGCTACTATGTGTGTGGGCGTTGGGCAAGGTGCAGCAATGATTGTAGAGGGATTGTGATGATTAACAGATTCGGGGTGTATTATCAATAAAATAAGATTGTCAATCGATACATTCAGAATTTATTCTCAATACAAACAGATTGCTAATCGATACAATCGTAATGTATTCTCAATAAAATCAGATTGTCCATCGACACATCAGAATCTATTCACAATACAAACAGATTGTCAATCGACACAATCGGAGTGTATTCTCAATACAATCAGACTGTATCTTCAATACAATCGAAGTGTATTCTCAATACAAACAGATTGTCAATCGATACAATCGGAGTGTATTCTCAATACAAACAGACTGTATCTTCAATACAATCGAAGTGTATTCTCAATACAAACGGATTGTTTAACGACACAATCGGAGTGTATTCATGCCAAATGATTTACTAGAAATAATAGCCAGATTGAAGAGAAAACAAAAAGAGGGACACAACCAAAATGATTATGCCCCTCTTTGTCTTAAAAATTAATTCTTTATGCTTCGTTCCAAGCTGCCAAAATTTCTTCTGTATGATTTTTTGTATCAGGCTTGGTAATGATTTTTTTAATTTTACCCAATTCGTCTATCAAAAAAGTTGTTCTCGTAGTACCCATATAGGTTTTACCCATGAACTTCTTTTCTCCCCACAAATTATAAGCATCCACTATTTTCTTTTCTTCATCAGAAACCAAAGGAAAAGGAAGGGTGAACTTTTCTTCGAACTTTTTGTGGCTTTTAACAGAGTCAACACTCACGCCAATAACCTGAAAACCTTGCTCTATCAACTCGGTGTAGTTGTCGCGAAGATTGCATGCTTGTGCAGTACATCCTGGAGTATCATCTTTTGGATAAAAATATAAAACTACTTTTTTGCCTAAGTAGTCTTTTAAAGCAATCGTTTTTCCATTTTGATCCAATGCTTTAAATGCTGGAGCTTTTACTCCTTCTTTCAATATTGCCATAACTCTAAATTAACTTTTTGTTGTAATAAAAATAAATGCTAATATGTTTTGGGCGAAAAGTAACTTTTGTTATTCACATATAGTTGTTTGTATTAAACTAAGTGTCATAAAAAGCCCGATATTGTAATAAATTTAACATATAGAGCAGTAAATGGTTGCATTTACCTTTTATTTTTATTTAATTTTCAACAATAAGCTATAATTGCAATATTATTTGAATTGGAAGTGATGTCGATTATATCTTTTAATTTATAAACAGTAGGAATAACATGGTAGTGAATTTGAGTGATGCGCATAGTTTGGTGAGTAATTGGGTTGCTGAATTGAGAGATGTAGAGATACAAAAAGATAGACTTCGCTTTAGAAGAAACCTAGAAAGAATTGGGGAGATTGCGGCTTATGAGTTAAGCAAAATATTGCCTTATAAAGAAGTTGAAGTGCAAACACCACTAGGCGTTCACACTAGTAAAGTACTAAATGAACAACCTGTTTTGGCAACAATTCTGCGTGCTGGCTTACCATTGCATCATGGCATGCTTAATTACTTTGATAAAGCAGATAATGCCTTTGTTTCTGCTTATAGAAAACATAAAGATGATGGTAGCTTCGAGATAAGTTTAGATTATTTGAGTTGTCCGTCATTAGATAATAAAATATTAATAATAAGCGATCCAATGCTTGCCACTGGTGCATCTTTGGCTAAAACAATTCAATATCTTAACGGAATAGGCAATCCTAGTAAAATTTATGTAGTGTGTGCCATTGCCAGCTCTGTAGGTATTGAATACTTGCAAAAAGAGTGTGGTGAAGATGTTAAAATTTGGTGTGGAGACATAGATAATGAGATAACAGGAAAGGGATATATCGTTCCAGGATTGGGTGATGCTGGAGATTTAGCTTATGGAACTAAAATACAGTATTAGCAGAATAGAATATCTATTATATTTGTTCCTTTATATTGTCAAATGAAATTCTAATAAATAAGTTTCGAAAAATTACATTTTTGCATAACGTTTGCTCTAGTTCCATAATTCAATTAATAACTTTAATTAATAACAAATGAAAAAATTATTCAAGCTCCTGCTACTAACAATTTTGTGTAGTAAATTATACGCTCAGGATCCTCACTTCTCTCAATTCTTTTCCTCTCCCTTAACATTGAATCCTGCTTTCACTGGAAAGTTTGATGGAGCTGTAAGGTTTTCAGGGAATTACAGAAACCAATGGCCTTCAATAAACAATGCGTTCATTACAACTACTGGTTCAGTAGATTTTCATGTTGGTAAGAAAATAATCCCAAATAATGATAATTGGGGTGTTGGTGCTGTTTTTTTAAGCGACAATAGTGCTGGTGGAGCAGTAAATTATAATTATTTTAGTCTTTCTTCTGCTTACCATAAAGGTTTGGATGAAGATGGATTTCACCAATTGAGTGGCGGTGTTCAGCTAACTTATGCCAACATGTATATAAATACCAATGTTCTAAATTTCGAAGATCAGCTACATGCAGATGGGTTTTCTGGTACAACCAACGAGCTTTTGAGTGGTTCAAATCTATCAACAAATTATCTTGATTTGAATGCTGGGTTACTATACAGTGGAAGCACAAACGATAGAAATAATTTTTATGGTGGTGTAAGTGTTTACCATATAAATAAGCCAACACAAAAGTTTTCTGGAAGCAAAGATACTTCTGGTGGATATAGCCTTAATCCGAGGGCTACTATTCATGCTGGAACTTATTTTGCTGTAGGGCCTGCAGCTACATTACATTTTAGTGGTATTCAAACATTTCAAGGAGGTGCAAGTGAAACTGTTATTGGTGGTGCAATACAATTTATTACAAATCCAGAAGCAGAAACAAAACAAACTAGTCTATACTTAGGTAGTTGGATTCGTTTAAAAGATGCCATTATTCCTTATTTGGGTTTAGAATATAATGATGTTCGCTTAGGAATTACGTACGATGTTAATACTTCAGCTCTTAAAACAGCTAGTAATGGTAATGGTGGTATTGAAATTTCAGCCATGTACATCTACAGACCTAGCACTGATAAACCAATCAACTGTCCAAAGTTTTAAAAGGAAACCTGTCAATACTACGGGTTATTAGTTTAAACATTATAGGATAAGTGCTTGTTTTAGTAGTTAAAACAGTCAACTTGTCGTTTGTTTTCTTTTGCATAAATTTTGAAAAGGAGGCATAACGATAGAGAACTTTAAATTAAATAAGAATAAATGAATATTGGAAAAGAATTTGAAAAGTATGCTGTAAAGCATAAAGGCATAAGTAGCAGTACATTACATAATTATCAAGCACACTTCAACCCTACCAATCTTACCCCCTACATTATTGAAGAAAGACCAATGAATATTGCTCAAATGGACGTATTCAGTAGGCTAATGATGGATAGAATTATCTTTTTAGGTGAAGGTATTAATGACTACGTGGCAAATATCATTACGGCTCAGTTGCTTTTCATGGAAAGCGTAGACCGAACAAGGGATATTCAAATGTATATTAATAGTCCCGGTGGAAGTGTTTATGCAGGACTTGGTGTGTATGATACAATGCAATTTATTAGTCCGGATGTAAGCACAATTTGTACAGGTATTGCGGCAAGCATGGGTGCAGTTTTGCTTTGTGCAGGTGTTAAAGGAAAACGTACTGCACTTAAACATAGCCGTATTATGCTACATCAACCAAGTGGTGCAATAGGTGGACAAGCAACAGATATTGAAATTACTGCTAGAGAAATAAAGAAATTGAAAGTTGAACTTTATGAAGTAATTGCAGCACATAGTGGTAAAACTATTGAAACAGTTTCGGTTGATTGTGACAGGGATTATTGGATGAAAGCAGAAGAAGCAAAAGAATATGGCATTGTTGATGAAGTTCTTTTTATGAATCCAAGAAAAGCAGATGCCCTTAAATAAATTTGTAAGGGAAAGTATTAATTAGTAAATAGATAAATTTTATAGAATGATTCAATCAATATATGATTCACGCCCTTATTTAATGGAAGATGAGGATGATGAAAAGCCAAGGGATGAAAAGCAAGAACAAATAGGCTCTGCCACCATGAAGAAGATGGAAAAGCTTTTCTTTGAGAAAAGATCAATTTATTTGTGGGGTGTTGTTGATGATAAAAGTGCAAAAGATATTGTAACCAAGTTGTTACTTTTAGATGCTGACAAGCCAGGTAAAGAAATCAAATTATACATTAATAGCCCAGGTGGTGTAGTAACTAGTGGAATGGTTATGTATGATACTATTAAACTAATTTCTAGCCCAGTTAGTACTATCTGTATGGGCTTGGCGGCAAGCATGGGTTCCATTTTATTGAGCGTTGGCACAAAGGGCAAAAGATTTATATACCCTCATGGAGAGGTGATGATTCATCAACCTAGCATTGGTGGTCACTTTCAAGCAACTAGTGCCGACATAGAAATTCAGGCTGAACAAATAAGAAAAACTAAAGAAATAGGTGCTAAAATATTAGCGGAGAATTGTGGTAAAACAGTAGAACAAATAATGAAAGACTTTGATAGAGACTACTGGATGGATGCAAAAGAAGCTGTTGAATATGGAATAGCGGATGCTATTTTGGATAAGTTATAAAAGGTTTACAATACGCTAATATTTAAATACACGCTATGTTTTCGATAAATAGCGTGTATTTTTGTCTAATTAGGGGTCAATTAAAGTTAAAATTAAATTATTTACAATGCCTAAACAAACAAATTTGCACTGTTCATTTTGCGGTAGGGGCCGTGATGAGGTGAAAATATTAATTGCTGGTCAAGAAGGGCATATCTGTGAAAATTGTGTGGAACATGCACAAGACATCATTACGCAAGAACTAGGTTTGAAACAAGAGGGTGCTACAAGTAATGATATATCGAATCTTACCTCATCCGGAACATCTAATTTTAAATTGAATATTAAGAAACCTTTTGAAATTAAAAAGTTCCTTGATGAATATATAATTGGTCAAGATGATGCAAAAAGAGTAATTACAGTTGCAGTTTACAATCACTTTAAACGGATCAACCAAAAGCAAACGCAAGATGATGTTGAAATAGAAAAAAGCAATGTTATCATGGTGGGTGAAACAGGAACAGGTAAAACGCTAATTGCAAAAACAATTGCCCGGTTATTAAATGTTCCATTTGCTATTGTGGATGCAACCGTTTTTACTGAGGCGGGTTATGTTGGTGAAGATGTGGAAAGTATGCTTACCAGACTGCTTCAAAATTGTAATTATGATGTTAATGCAGCAGAAAGAGGAATTGTTTATGTTGATGAAATAGATAAAATTGCTCGTAAAGGCGACAATCCATCTATTACAAGAGACGTAAGTGGGGAAGGGGTTCAGCAAGGGTTATTAAAAATGCTTGAAGGAACTGAAGTATTGGTGCCACCTCAGGGTGGAAGAAAACACCCTGATCAAAAAATGATTAAAGTGGATACCAAAAATATCCTCTTCATTTGTGGTGGAGCTTTCGACGGTATAGACAAGGTAATTGCCCGTAGGGTAAACACGAATGCTATTGGTTTTAACGTAAATAAAGAAAGCCAAGATTATCAGCGCAAAAACATTTTACAGTTTATTAATGCACAAGATTTAAAAAGCTTCGGTTTAATTCCAGAATTATTAGGTAGGTTGCCGATAGTTACTTATTTAAATCCATTGGATGCAGAAACATTGCGTAGCATTTTAACCATACCTAAAAACTCATTAATTAAGCAATATGCTCGATTGTTCGAGTTTGAAGGAATTGAACTTTCTTTTGATGAAGCTGTGTTTAATTTTATGGTCGAAAAAGCGATGGAATATAAATTAGGTGCAAGAGGTTTACGTAGTATTTGTGAAAGTATTTTAACAGATGCTATGTTCGAATTGCCAGGTTCTGGAGTTACTAAGCTGAACATTACGTTGGAATATGCCGAAGGTAAGTTTAACAAAAGCAAAATGAGTTTATTGAAAGTTGCATAACAATTAAAAACAATTATATGAATGAGCTAATTGATAGAATTAAAAATGAAGTAGGGTTAACATCAGAGCAAACTACTAAGGTGATTGAAATTATTGCTGCATTTGTGAAAGAGAAATACCCCATGCTTTCTGGTGCAGTAAATAATATCTTTAAAAAGTAGTAAATATTATTGTACTTTTTATCAAAGTTTACTAAAGCAAAAAAGGCTGATTTGAATTTTCGAATCAGCCTTTTTTAATGCGGCACTAACTTGTCTTTGAAGGTAAATAGAGAGAATACCTAGTTGTGTATATAGGGTTTACTTTATCTCTCTTTAGCAACATATAACGTGACTATTAATTCTTTTGGAGAGCCAAGGGTGAAACACCGTGATTTATTCCTGCTAAAGGAAAGATGCTAATTGTAAGATAATTCTTGAATGCTGTTTCCTATTGTAGTACTTAAGAATCTTGATATATAAGATTAAAAGTTTAGAAGTTGTTTTGATCCTAACAATCCTAATTCAGACAAACAAGCACAAGTAATTATTACCCAGAAAAGCCGCCTTTTAACTACCAGTAAACAAAATTATTTCGAGACGGTCGCCGTCTAGCATGAATCGAATAATATTATACACAGACGGCAATTGTTTATTACCACTACAAGATTATGTCCACACGGTGCCTTTTTGTTAAGAAAAATTTGAGTCCCTTTATTCCGATTAAACGACTAAACACAGCACCGCTTTCAACTATTTTACACCTTTAGCGTTTTAGTGCTACATAAAACGTAAAATGGATTCAGTAAATATTATTTGGTTTAGAAGAGACTTACGCTTGACTGATAATGCCGCATTGTATCATGCACTCAAAAGCAACAATGCCGTGATGCCTATCTTTATTTTTGATAGAACCATTTTAGATAAATTGGAAGATAAAGCTGATAGACGTGTCGAATTTATTCATGCGGCACTATCAGAAATGCATAACCAATTGGTTGAAATGGGGTGTAGTCTTTCTGTATTTTATAGCACTCCCTTCGAAGCTTTTAAAGAGTTATTATCTCAATATTCAATAGAAAAAGTATTTACTAACCACGATTACGAACAGTATGCAATAGATAGGGATGCACAAATTGCAGACTTATTGAAGGAGCATGGGGCCAGTTTGCATACTTATAAAGACCAAGTGATCTTTGAAAAAAACGAGGTTACCAAAGATGATGGCAAACCCTACACGGTTTTTACGCCCTTTAGTAATAAATGGAAAGCTAAACTGAAACCCTTTCATTTGAAGGCTTATCCTACTGAAAAATATTTTAACAATTTCTATAAACAACCTTCGCAACCAATACTAACCTTAGAAAGTATTGGATTTGCGGCAGTTGACAAACCTTTTCCTAATAAAGAACTTGATATTGCTTTGGTGAGTAAATATCAGGAACAGCGAAATTTTCCTGCCATCAGAGGCACTTCTCAATTGGGTGTGCATCTTCGTTTTGGTACAGTAAGCATTAGAGAAATTGGCCGAAAATGTGAAGGTGTAAGTATTACCTTTTTGAATGAATTGATATGGCGGGATTTTTATCATGCCATCCTATGGCATTTTCCGCAGGTTCGCCGGGGACAAGCCTTTAAGAAAGAATATGAGCTGATAGAATGGGAGAATAATGAAACCTATTTTGAGAAATGGTGTGCTGGACAAACTGGGTATCCAATTGTGGATGCTGGCATGAGAGAACTAAACGCTACTGGCTTCATGCACAATAGGGTGCGTATGATTGTGGCATCTTTTCTTACTAAACATTTACTGATAGACTGGCGATGGGGAGAAATGTACTTTGCGAAAAAACTCCTCGACTTTGATTATGCTGCTAATAATGGCGGTTGGCAATGGGCAGCAGGATCAGGTTGTGATGCGGCACCCTATTTCAGGGTTTTTAACCCAACGTTGCAAACTGAAAAATTTGATAAAGACCTGAAATATATTCGGAAATGGATACCTGAATTAGATAGTTTCAACTATCCTCAACCTATTGTAGTACATGAAGTTGCTCGCAAAAAAGTATTAGATATTTATGCTAAGGCATTGAAGGGGTAAGGATTAAGCAGGTTTTGCTTGTAACTCAACCTGCCTAATATTTTTTTATTGTTTTCCAATCTTACTTTGTAAACCACTCCATCCACCACCATTATACACTTTGGTAAACCCATTAGAAGTAAGGATATTTTTTGCTGAAGCACTACGCATCCCCGAAGCACAGCAGGTAATGATAGGTTTATCTTTTTTGAGTTTAGTAAGGTTTTGTGCAAGTTCCCCCAATGGAACATTTATGGATCCTTTAATGTGTCCACCACTATATTCTCCTGAAGAACGTACATCAATAATAGTTGCACCTTCGGCAACCAATTGGGCATAATCTGTTGGGGTTCCCAACCCAAATAAATTTTTAAGTATATTTATCATGATTGTTATTTTAAATGTAAAAGAGAGGCTGTTACTTGTCAATTATCAATTATTTATCTCACAGCTTCCATCTTCTAAGCATCTTTTAGGTCTGAAGAATCCTGTTGCAATGAAGGCTAATCCAAATGCTATCGCAAACCAGCGCCCTTCATCTTGATTTAAAATGCCAATGCTGAGAAAGGTAATGCCAAGTCCCCATCGGATTATTCTGTTTACCCACAGAACTATTTTAGTATCGCGGCTATCACCTTTCATAAGTAACTATAATTTTAATTCAAAGTAACAGCTTGCAGTATATTGTTATTAAATATTTGCTTTTTATTGTAATTCACCTCCCATGTAAGTGGTAAAATTTTCTTAAGCATGTGGCTAACTCCGCAAAACTTCTCTTGAGAAGCATTCACGGCTTCAAGGGCTGCTTCTTTATTGGCTTCATCCCCCACAAAGTCATACACTACATGAATAGAAGTGTATTCTATAGGAGGTTGTTTACTAATTTCACCTGTTACTTTTATGGCTAAATCGGTTACAGGTTTATTTGCCTTACGAAGGATGGCTATTACATCCATACCTGTACAACCAGATAATGCCGACAAAACAAATGGCTTAGGTATTGGGCCACTGTCTTCGCCACCTACTCTTTCCGGTGCATCCATCACTACGGTATGTCCATTTACTAGTGCATTGAATTGCATCTTGCCCATCCATTGGGTTTCTACTTCGTGTGTCATAATTACTTTTTTTCATTGTTAATGGTTCTAATTCCAAAAGGCAGATACAAGGGGCAGACGCTTATTAAACTTGTGAGTAGGAATACGCCCGACAAGGCCAATAGAATTATGGCGGTGATTCCATTAATTAACCCTATAAAATAAATAACACCAATAACAGCAGCAATAAATACCCTGATTAGCTTGTCCATTGTACCCATATTCTTTTTCATTGTATTCTTTTTTAATTACAATGTAAAAGTAGAAGGTGGTAAAGTAGAAGTGTGTAACAAAAGTTACATATCGCGAAGGAGCTTTATTTGGTTACGGTAAAGCAGCAGCTTATTGTCGTTTTCTAGTTTCTTTAATAATCGGGAAATTACTTCTCGGGAGGAAGCCAATTCTTCAGCTATTTGTTGGTGTGAAATGTTTAATAATGATGAACCTGTTGCCTTAGATTTTTCTTTTAGGTAAGATACTAATCTTTCGTCTAGTTTTTGGAAAGCAATATGGTCGATGGTTTTTAATAGTTCGTTGAAACGGTGGCGAATAGTTTTCATTACAAAGCTTTTCCAGCTAGGGTATTTAGTCATCCATTCGTCCATTACTGAAATGGGCAATGATAGCATTTCTACATCTTCTTCTGCAACTGCTCTTATCTCGCTTGGAAATTGTTCCATACAGCAAGTAAAAGTCATGGCACAACTTTCTATTGGATTGACGTAGTAGAGTAATATTTCTCTCCCTCTTTCATCTATTCTAGTCACTTTTATAGTGCCAGATAAGATGATTGGCATTTGCTTTATCAACTGACCAATATCTATAATGACATTTCCTGCTTTTATAGAAACTAGTTTCGATTTAGTCTCTAAAGCTGCAATCAATTCTGGTTCGAATATATATTGAAACCTTTCTTTAATATTTACTGATTCAGAAGCCATAACGCCGAAAGTGTTTAACACAAAGGACACTAAGAAGAAACTAAGGACACCAAGGTTTAAAGTCCAAATCAAATTGTATTGAACACAAACTATAATAAATAATCCTTGTGTTTATTAGGAAAACCTTTGTGCTCTTAATGGTTAAATAGTCCTGAGTAGCCATTTGATTTATCAACCACAAATAAGAAAGGGGTTGCCTTTAAAGACAACCCCTCCAATATAGTATGTAGCAAAAGACTATTTTTCTTCTAAGAAATCCTTAATCTTATCCTTATGGATGATTGCTTCTTTAAAAGTATATGCACCAGTCTTAGGGCTGCGTACAGCCTTGATTACTTTAGTGTAGTTTTTTGCCTCAGCGGCTGCTTTCTGATCTTTTGTCTTAATCGCCGTTTTTGCTGCTTTTGCCATGATTATTTAATTTCTTTATGAACAGTTACTTTTTTCAAAATTGGGTTAAACTTCTTCAACTCCAAACGTTCTGGGTTGTTTTTCTTATTTTTCTTGGTGATATAGCGACTAGTACCTGGTTGACCACTTGTTTTGTGCTCGGTACATTCTAAAATCACCTGAACTCTATTGCCTTTCTTTGCCATTGCTATTAATAGTTTGCAGTGTTATAATTAAATTTTTTCTCCTTTAGCCCTCAAAAGCTTTACAGTAGCACCCAAACCATTTTTATTGATGGTACGGATAGCTTCAGAAGATACCTTTAAGGTAATCCAACGGTCTTCCTCAGCATAGAAGAAACGCTTAGTTTGTAAATTTGGCAAGAACCTGCGTTTAGTCTTAATGTTTGAGTGAGAAACACTATTTCCTGTGATTGGCCTCTTACCTGTTACCTGACATACTCTAGACATGATGTAAAATTTTTCGGACGGCAAATGTATGGGTTGATTTTTGAATAGCAATGGATAATTCAAAAAATAGTCTTCTTTTTTATTGATTTATATTTCAAAACTAATAAAAAAAGATTCAATGGAACTATTAGCGGATAATATTTGTTCATTTGCCATTCAAAATATAGTATTCATTTAAAAATGCAGTTATGAAATCAATCTTGAGTTTCTTATTATTTGCTGTTACAAGCTTTTCGTTTGGTCAAAAACATGAGCTAACAAAACTTTGGGAAACAGACACAGTTCTCAAAACACCTGAGAGTGCTTTGCCATACTTTAAAGGAGATTATCTCTTTGTTTCGAATATTGATGGAAAAGCAAATGAAAAAGATGGGAAAGGATCTATCGGTAAAGTCTCATTCGAAGGTAAAGTATTGCTTACAGACTGGATATCTGGGTTGAATGCTCCTAAAGGAATGGGGATTTATAAAAACAAGCTCTACGTTGCCGACCTATCCGAAGTAGTGGTAATTGACATCAAAAAGGCTAAAATTATAAATCACATACCAGTGGAAGGTGCTACTTTTTTGAACGACATTGCTATTGATAAAAATGGAGTAGTGTATGTAAGCGATACGAGAAAGTTTACTGTACACAAAATAGAAAATGAAGTAGCTAGTCTTTACCTAGATAAACTTAAAGGACCAAATGGTTTATATTGCGATAAGGATACACTTTATGTGTTAGACAAAGGTTCTCTTTTGAAAGTTGATGTTAAAAAGAAAATCACAACGGTGGCTGATGGAATGGAAGCTAGTACTGATGGATTGGAAAAAGTGGACGATGGAGAGTTTTTGGTTACTGCTTGGTCTGGCATCTGTTATTATGTAAAAGCTGATGGTAGTAAGCAAGTGTTGTTTGATAACAGAGACAAAAAAATTAACAGTGCCGACATTGGCTTCGATCCTAAGAAAAAGATTGTATATGTGCCAACATTCTATGGGAACAAGATTGTGGCCTATCAACTGAAATAAGTGAAAAATATGAGTGGTAAGTGGTGTATCGAATTTTGAGAGTGTAAGTTGAAAGTAAACCTTTTTGCCACTTACCTCTCATATTTTTCACTTATTTGATTATCGACTCTTAATTTAAAATCCAAATTCCAAATTTACAATTTCTCTTCCTCCGCCCATTCTGCATTGCAGCGTTCAATGAAGTTGAGTATTTCTTCGCGTCCTTGGTTTTTGGTGGCACTAGTCACGAAACTCTGTGGCAGAAATTGCCATGTTTCACGCATTGCATCCAGAAAAGCTTTCACATTACGATCAACAGCTCCAGGCTTTTCTTTATCTGATTTAGTGAATGCTAACGTGAATGGTATTTGCCATTCTGCCAATTGGGTTAAAAAAGCCAAATCAATCTTCTGAGGACCATGACGACTGTCTATCAACACAAAAACATTAATAAGATTAGGTCTTTTGCGCAGGTAGTTTTCTATCATCTGTTCCCAACGGCGGCGAGTGCTTTGCGAAATAACTGCATAACCATACCCTGGCAAATCTACCAGATTCCATTTCATTCTTGGTGCTTTAGGCCCTGTAGTACTCTCTATGGAAAAGTGATTAATAAGCTGTGTTTTGCCCGGAGAGGCAGAGGTTTTAGCCAGCTTTTGTTGCTTACATATAGAGTTGATGAGGGATGATTTGCCCACATTACTACGACCAATAAATGCATATTCGGGCCTATCGGGCGGCGGGCATTGGGCAACATCCGGAGAGGAGATAACGTAGGTAGCTGATATAATTTGCATCGTGTAAAGATAGTGTTCTGAAATTGTATGAGAAATAAAGAATGATTATCCGCTATTTGGTAATTCACTCTACTTTCCCTTTAATCTTCGCTGTCATCCTGTAGGGATCTAACAAAATTATGGAATTTGTATAACTCGGTTACATCCCTTCTGGATGACGTGTGTGTAACATTTTTTCAACAGAAATGAAATATGAATAATTTGCCACCAATTTCGCTAATGAACACTAATAAATATATTCTATTCCATTCGTGTTTATTAGTGTAGTTAGTGGCAAAATGCTTTCTCTGCCAAGTTTTCTTGTCTCCATAAACTCTTTGAAAAAAAATGTTACACACATACCTGTATGACAGCGAAGTGTTTATTAGGTTCTTGAAATATTTTACCAAATAGCGGATAGTCATTAAATTTTGATTATAAGCTCCACCTCTGCGTTCCTAAATGCAAACTATTAACCACACCTTTGATGAGAAACAAAAAGGCATTGAAATTTAGGTGTATAACCAAAACAAAAAAGCCTCTAGTTCTTTGATTAAAGCGTAGCATTTTAGTAATAAAGTACGGAACATTGGTTTTTTGGTAGATAAATTGGAATCCAAAATGTTCACTTTTATGTTAAAATGGTGAAAAGTTGGCACATAAAAAAGAGAATTGAACTGAAAAGTGTCCTAAAAAAGTTTGCAAGTGTGTGTTTTTAATCAAAACACCTACTAAACAATCTAAACAGTACCCCTAATCAGTTATAAATGAACCAGTGAAAGTTTGATGTTCCAGAACATCAAACCCAAGTTCTGGAACATTGACTAAAAATTGTGCTCTTAAAAAAACTTTAACACACCCAAAATGCATACATTCAAATTTTCCCTCTATTTTCTGTATTGATGGCTTACGAAAACACGGGTTATTAAATATTTTTTAAACAATTTTTAAATCGTAAAATCACGTCACAAGCAGTAATAGGTTTCAGGGGATTAAGGGTTGTTCAAATTATAGTGCGCAGAAGAGAAATAGCAGATGCCATTTTAGAAAGCACTTACTATACCACACCAAGCCCTACTCTAATTGAAATTAGGGATTCAGCAAGCTTGTTAGAATTAAAATATAATCTCTCCCGCAAAAAAGGGCCAGCAGCTACAAACGCAATGCGGCTACAATTGAAAGCACATAGAAAAATAATGGTTAAATTCTTGGCTTACAACCAGCAAGCCAGTGGAGGTGATGCCACAAAAATAGAAACAGCTTCATTAACTGTTAATGGAAGCGGTACAGCATCACAACTTTTGGGTAGGGTATATGGATTAAAAGGAAAAACAAGCGACATGATTGGTCAATTATTTATTTTTGTTAGGGTTATAATTTTCAAGATAATCCCAGTCCCAAAAACTCTCCCACCACAAATACACTTCCGCACACTAGAATTAAATCTTGTTTAGTTGCATGGTCTTTGGCTGCTTGCACCGCATCGGTCGCTGTTGCATAATGGTTGCCTATCAATCCAAAAGCCTTGCCCTGTGCTTGCATCATTTGCTCATTAAGTGCTCTGGGTATTTGTGCTTTGGTGAAATAGTAGGTGGCCTGTTTGGGTAATAGTGCCAATACGCCATTTATGTCCTTGTCCTTCGCCATCCCAATCACAACATGAAGGTGGGTGTAGGTGCAAAGTTCCAATTGTTCCACTAGTTGCTTAATGCCGTCCTCATTGTGCGCCACATCCACAATCAGGAGTGGATCTTTCTGTATCATTTCCCAACGACCATGCAAACCAGTAAGTTGTTTCACGTTGCATAATCCCTTTTTAATGGTCTCCCTTGTTAATACATAACCAATTTTGTTCAGTTGGCTGGTTGCTTCCAGTACGGTAAGTAGGTTTTTAATCTGATATAAGCCAGGCAAATCCAACTGATACGTTTCATGTTCATTTGTGTTGTTTACGGCAACTTCAATGGTAAGTAGATGGGGTTCGGCATTGAAATTTACTACATAGCGTGTTTGTTGTGCAAAAATGATGGGGCTGTTTTCATTGTTTGCCTTATCCTTAAAGATGGACTTTGTTTCGGGCAATGCTTCTCCAATCACCACAGGAATAGAGGGTTTTATGATACCCGCTTTTTCAAAAGCTATTCCTTGGAGTGTATTACCTAAAATGCTTACATGATCGAAACCTATATTGGTTATGATGCTTAATTGTGGGGTGATGATATTGGTACTGTCTAATCTGCCACCCAAGCCCACTTCAATCACAGCTACATCTACTTGTTGTTGGGCAAAATAGTAGAAAGCCATTGCTACCGTTATCTCAAAAAACGAAGGTTGAATCTCCTCGATAAGTGGGATTACCTTTTGGGTAAAGTCAATCACAAATTGTTCATCACACCATTGCCCGTTCACCTTAATGCGTTCCCTAAAGTCTACCAAATGAGGAGAAGTGTATAAACCAGTTTTGTATCCGCCAGTTTGCAAGATAGCTGCAAGTGAATGGCTGGTGCTTCCTTTGCCATTTGTGCCAGCAACATGTATGCTCTTAAATTGCCGATGTGGATTGCCTAATGCCTCACAAAGCAGAATAGTATTCGTTAAATCTACCTTCAAAGCTGCAGCACCAATGTGGCTAAACATGGGTAGTTTATTGAACAAATAATCGAGTGTTTCCTTGTAAGTCATCATTTGTAATGTTTAATGATTAGTTGTTTAATTAGGGATTAATCTTCAAACATTAAACATTTAATCATTATTATGGTTACGCTTTGCTGTTTTTATACTACTGGTTATCATTTTTAGGAGTTCGATAGCTTCATTATTAATACTTTCAAACTGGGGTTTAATTATGTAATTAGTTAGTTTTAGCAGTTCTAACCAATATAGTGTTTCATTAATTTCTTTTTGAGACATAGATAATCTATGAATAAAATTCGGTCTGCTTTCTCCAAAACACGTTTACCTAATATTTGCTCCAACTGATGTGCTACTTCTAATTATCTGCTTCGAGATTAAATACTCCTTATGATCTGTATCTAGAAACTTATATAAATTAACAATACGAACTGCAAAGAATAAGCTTTTATCTTTCAATATATTTCCTTTCAAGGAATAATAGTGAATAATGAGTAACGATAATTGATTAACACAAGTGATTAAATTTTTAGAAAGATAAAAAGAGGTACAATTGTTAATCACTAATCATTAAAAACTATTCTCCTCTCAATTTAAAGCTAAACAGAATGGTGCCTGCTTCTACGTCGTCGGTGGCAGGGTTAAGTTTTAATTCCCTTGCTTTTCGTAGTGCAATATTCCACATACTCTTGTTTGGAGTGGTAGTGCCTTTAGGGTTTATTGATGCGTTAGTTACATTGCCCGCATTATCCACTGTAATATCTACCGCTACCTTACCAGGTTCATTAAAATCATCTTCAAAGTTGGGATACTTATTAATCCTTCTTCCTTTAAGGCCTGTTCTAATACTCACCCCACTTTTGCCCGCATCCGAATTGCCTGTGTAGCTATCACCATTGGGGTTGCCATTTGGTTTTCCTTGATCGCCTTTTCCACCAGCAACACCTTGACTAGATACGCCATTGTAACTATCAGCACCGTTGCCACCATTGCCAGTTCCGCCAGAATACTTGCCCATTTGTGCCCTAGGTTTTGGAACAACAGGCGCAGGAGTGGTGATGGAAGAAGGCTTCTTAACTTCAACAGCAGGTGTTTTCTTGGGGGTTGCAGGTGTTGACTTTACAATCGGATTATTAATTACAGGCACATCATTGGTTTCATTTGGGTCAGCATTAATCGGTTGATTTTGTGCAGCAGGTTGCGAAATGGGTGCTACTGCATTATCACTAGATGTAACATCTTTTGATGGATCGCCCGGCTGTTGTGGTGCCACATCGCCAGCACCAGTTTCGCTATTACCAAGGTTTACCTCAATGCCAGTATCGGCAATGGGAGGTGGCGTTTGTGGCTCTGTCCAATGAACCCAATAAAAAACAATGAAAAGTAAAGCGCAAATCAGTATCGTTAATCCTGCTGCCTTCGCATTTTTTTGTCTCTCAAAGTTTGCTTGTGTCGATGAATATGTTGCCATAAATAGTTAAAGTTAAAAGTTAAAAGTCAAAAGTGAAAAGTGAAAAGTCAAAAGTGAAAAGTGAATAGCCATGCCTACAGTATAATTTAGAGTCGAAAGTAAACTCTTTCTGCTTTCAGTTCATTTTTCTAAGAAATACTTTTTCTTACTTTACACTTTTAACTCAACTCTCAACTCTTAACACTCCACTCTTTACTTTCGACTTTCGACTTTTCACTCTTTACTTTTCACTTTTCACTTTTTACTTTTCACTTTCCACTAGAAATAAAAACATCATACCCAAACTTTAGCAATGTTGCGGTAACGATGCAAAGGAAAAAGATGCGGATAAAACCATTACCTTTTTTGATGGCAAACCTTGCACCGAGCATTCCGCCCACCGAGTTGCTTACAGCCATGGGTATGGCTATTGACCAAATTATTTTTCCTTTTAGAATAAATAGCACTATCGACCCAAAATTTGTAGAAAGGTTTACCATCTTAGCTTTGGAAGATGCTTGCAGAAAATCGTAGCCTAATAAACTAACGAAAGCCAAAACTAAAAAACTTCCAGTTCCTGGACCAACGAATCCATCATATATTCCTATTGAAAGGCTAATGCACACTGCATAAATATAGAGTGTACCCATAGAATGTTCTTTGGATACTTGTTGCCCAAAATCTTTTTTAAAATAAGTGTACACGGCAACCAAGGCAAGGATGACAAACAGTAAGGGTTTCATAAATGCATTACTAATTATGGTAAGCAGAAACGAACCCAAAAAGGCAGCACAAAGTGCAATAACCATCATTAACAGAAGAAGAGGCCAATTGGGTTTTTGCTTGCGTACATATTGGTAGGCGGCAAAGCTTGTTCCGCTAAAAGCAGGAATTTTAAGCGTACCAATAACGGTTGCTACAGGTATTTGTGGCAACAAAAGTAGGCTGCAAGGCAATTGTATTAGTCCTCCTCCGCCCACAATGGCATCTACAAAGCCAGCCGAAAAGGAAACGATACATAACAACAGAAGTGTAAGTGAAAAAAACATAGTTGCTTCTTTAAATCAAAAATAACAGCCTGTATGTTTCAATGTCTTTTTAATTGAAGTAATGTAATAGTGTGATTGGAAAATTAGTTAAATATTTCACCAGGTACATTCACAGATTTCATTCTTTACACCAATCCTTAAAAGGTTCAATCAGCTCCAAAATATTCTATTTAGGCGGCTAGAGGTCATATTTAGGAGGCTAGAGGTAACATCTTGGGGGCTAGAGGTCATATTTTGGAGGCTAGAGGTAACATCTTGGGGGCTAGAGGTAATATCTTGGGGGCTAGAGGTCATATTTAGGAGGCTAGAGGTAACATCTTGGGGGCTAGAGGTAATATCTTGGGGGCTAGAATTAATATTTAGGAGGCATTTTATAAACTTTTGTAGTCTAAATATTAATTTTAGGAGGCTAATATCCTCCTAAATGATGATAAAAAACCAATTTTTGAAGGTTGATGTTTGACGTTTATAAAACTATATTTTTGCAACCAAATTTTTAAATCAGTTAATATATGCGATCAATACCATTCAGAGAAGCATTGCGCGAAGCGATGAACGAGGAAATGAGAAGAGATGAAAAAGTATTTTTAATGGGTGAAGAGGTTGCCGAATATAACGGAGCCTATAAAGTAAGCCAAGGGATGCTTGCAGAATTTGGCGCAAAACGTGTTATAGATACTCCAATTGCAGAACTTGGTTTTGCGGCAATAGCCGTTGGTGCTGCTCAGAATGGACTTAGACCAATCGTTGAATTCATGACTTGGAACTTTGCGGTTTTACCACTTGACCAAATTTTGAATACTGCTTCTAAAATGCTTGCTATGAGTGGTGGACAAATTAGTTGCCCTATCGTTTTCCGTGGACCAAACGGAAGTGCTGGTCAATTAGGGGCACAACACTCAACCGCTTTTGATAGTCTTTATGCTAACATTCCGGGGTTGAAAGTAGTTTCTCCTTCCAATGGTTATGATGCTAAAGGTTTATTAAAACAATGTATTCGCTACGAAGAAGATCCCATTGTTTTCTTTGAAAGTGAAGTGATGTATGGTGATAAATGCGAAGTGCCAGAAGAAGAATACTATATTCCATTAGGCAAAGCTGACATTAAGAAAGCTGGTAGAGATGTAACTATCGTTTCTTTTAATAAGATGATGAAGGTTGCTTTAGGAGCTGCTGCTGAATTGGAAAAAGAAGGAATCAGTGCTGAAGTAATCGATTTACGTACCATACGTCCACTTGATTGGGAAACTATTTTGGAAAGCGTTAAGAAAACAAATCGTTTGGTAATTGTGGAAGAGCAATGGCCATTTGCATCTGTTAGCTCAGAGATTACTTACCGTATTCAAAAGGAAGGCTTCGATTATTTAGATGCGCCAATTCGTCGTATTTGTAGTGCCGATGCTCCAATGCACTATGCACCAAACCTTACTGCTTTAGCATTGCCAGACGTGGAAAGAACCGTTAAATTGGTTAAAGAAGTAATGTACACCAAGAAATAGGCTTTTAAATATTAGTGATTAATGTTTAATGATTAATCAAGCCATAAAATATATCCCTGAAGTAGTGATGCTTCAGGGATTTTTATTTTAGAATAATATTACCAAATAGGAAGCATGAAATAAACGTTCCTTTAATACTCCCATCTTTGCGTTCTTAAAGAGCAGCATATTATCTCCTTTTATTCTCCCATTGTTTTTTCTTTACATAAAAGCATTGCGGACATTGCGGTTAAAATGTCTTCTATTATTAAACTTAAAAAAGGGGGAGATTTTTATTTAATCCAGTTTCTAGATTAAAAACTCTTTATTTTAGAATAATCGATACTAAAAACCAGTAATCTAATTGAACAATAGCCTTCAATTATTACTTCTTCATTCATTTTTCTTGCTCCACTCAAAATTACTTTACTTAAAAACTTACATTCGCAGCAATCATGATAGCATTTGTAAGAGGCAACTTTATAGACAAAACACCTGCGAGGGTAATTGTAGATGTTAATGGAGTGGGTTACGACCTGCAGATTAGCCTAAATACCTATAGTACTATTGCAAACAAAGAGTCTGGATTACTATACACGTATTTACATTTATTCGAAAACGGGCAAACCATGTATGGTTTTGCAGATGTGGCAGAAAAAGAGATGTTTTTGCAATTGATAAGTGTTTCTGGTGTGGGAGCTACTACTGCTAGGATGATGCTTTCTGGAATGAAACCAGAAGAAATATCTAGGGCAATTATTCAGGGCAACACAAAAGTGTTGGAAAGCATCAAGGGCATTGGTAAAAAAAGTGCTGAAAGATTAATTGTTGAATTGAAAGATAAGTTTGGAAAGCAAGCCCTCGAAAATCCATTGGCTGGTTTGGCCGTTCAATCTGTGGATACGGATGCCATTAATGCATTGGTGGCATTAGGGATTAGTAGGTTGATGGCAGAAAATGCAATTAAGAAAGTAATTCAAACAAACCCTAATATTGCACTTGAAGATATTATTAAACAAGCACTAAAAAGCCTCTAATTATAGCATAAACTTCTACTTAACTAAGGTTTTATCGTTTTGAAGCACATTAAAGGGTTATTATTTTTCGTTTTCGCCTTTATGGCTGTCTTTTTAGGAGGCAGAAACGATGCTTTTGCCCAAAGGAAAGATTCCACATCCGTTAAACCTAACTTAAAAAAAGACACCAGTATCTCTAAATCTGCTGATACCATGTTGTTTCCTTTGCAGGATAGGCGTGGTGATTGGTTTACTTGGAGAAACAAGAACTCCTTTGATGTAAAAGACTCTTCACTTATCAATCAAAAAATAGAATACGACCCTAAAACCAATCGTTATATCATTTATGAAAAGGTAGGAGATAATATTTATCGTGAACCAACTTACTTAACCTTTGAAGAGTTTTATGCCCTTCAAAATCATTTAAACGAAACTGAGTATTTTCAACAACGATCGGATGCGTTGATGTTGTTGAACAAAAAGCTAAAACGTCCTAAACACTTAGTTTATACAAGTTTATTTGATAGAATTTTTGGCGCGGGTGATAGCACTGTAAGTGCTGCAACCAACAAAATTAATGGCATTAAAGGAAAATTTAAAGGACTAAAGGACAGTGCCGCAAGCAACATAACTAAACAATTGCAACAAGCACTAAAGGTTGATATTAAGCCTCAAGGTAGCATTGATATAACGATGGGTTATCAGGGGCAGAAAACGTTGAACCCTACTTTGCCAGAATCTGCAAGAAAGAGTGGTGGTTTTGATTTTAAAATGAATACCAACTTTAATGCAAATGCTACTATTGGTAATAAACTAAAACTTCCTCTTAGCTATAACACGTTAGCAAACTTTGATTATCTAAATCAATTAAAACTTGAATATAAAGGCAAGGATGATGAAATCATAAAAAGTATTAATGCTGGTAATATGGCTTGGCAATCCAGAGGAACATTGTTGCCAAGTTATCAAAACTTGTTCGGCTTGAAAGCGCAATTGCAATTTGGAAAATTGTTTATTACGGCCGCAATAGCTCAACAAAAAAGCCAAACACAAACTCAAGCATTAAAAGGAGGCGCAACAACTAGTAACTTCTCCATTAAGCTCGACGACTATGATGAGAATAGAAACTTCTTGTTGGCACAATACTTTAAAAATAATTACAACAAAACAATGCAGGGTTTGCCAGTGGTAAACTCACAAGTGCAGATTCAGCGAATTCAAGTTTGGGTAACCAATCGTAATGGTTCAACAACAAATGCAAGATATGTAGTAGGCATGTCAGATTTGGGTGAAGCCAATCCATACAATCCTGCAAATGTGGGGGGAAATCCTAGTAATGGATTTCCAGACAATGGCTCAAATGGGTTATATGCTAAATTAACCGCCGATGGAATGCAGTCTCCTTTGCGGAGTCCTTCTAAAGTAAGTAGTCAACTTGCTAATCTTAGCTTATCTCCCGTAAACGATTATGAAATAACTTTTGCAAGACAGTTAACTGCAAATGAATATTATTTCAATCCTCAAGTTGGGTTCATTTGCTTAAATGCTCAGTTGCAGCCAAGTGACGTTCTATCTGTTGCTTATCAATATACGTGCAATGGGCGAGTGTATAAAGTGGGTGAGTTTGCAGAAGATATTGCTTTGGATTCTACAAATTCTGCAACCGCAGGTGTGCAAAAAGTTCTTTTCTTGAAATTATTAAAAGCTACAGCTGTTAGAACTGCATTGCCCATCTGGCAATTGATGATGAAAAACGTGTACACTCTAGGGTTAAGTGGCCTTTCGAAAGAAGACTTCAAGCTGAATATTTATTACAATGACCCTAGTGGTGGACAAAAGCTATACCTTCCAGAGTCTGCACCATCAGTAAGTGGTCAGCCACTACTTAAAATATTAAATCTTGATAACTTAAATTCTAGGAATGACAATCATCCTGATGGCGTTTTCGATTATGTAGAAGGATTCACTGTGCTTTCTCAACAAGGAAAAATAATTTTCCCAACATTGCAACCATTTGGTAAAGATTTAGAAACTAAAGCTTTCACGGGGGTATCGAACACTATAAAAGACAAATATCTTTTCAATCCATTGTATGATTCTATAAAAGCAATTGCGCAAACTTATAACACCCTCGATAGATATTTAATGTCGGGTACTGCTAAAGCAACGGGTAGCAGTGAAATTTATTTAGGTGCTTTCAATATTCCAGCTGGTTCTGTTAAAGTTACTGCTGGTGGACAAGTGCTTACAGAAGGATCAGATTATTCGGTTGATTACAATTTGGGTAGTGTAAGAATTTTAAATCAATCAATACTGAATTCTGGTGTGCCAGTAAATGTGTCTTACGAAAACAATAATAATATTGGCACGCAACAAAAAACATTCCTTGGGCTTAGGGCAGAATATATTTTTAATAAAAAACTTTCTATTGGTGCTTCTATTACCCGACTGAAAGAAAAACCCTATTACTCAAAAGTAGATTATGGTTCAGACCCAATCAACAATACAATGTATGGTGCTGATATAAACTATAAGTCTGAGATGCCAAGTATTACAAGGTTATTGAATAGATTACCAAACTATAAAACAAAAGCAAAAAGCTTTATTACCACTTCTGTGGAAGCGGCTTATTTAAAGCCAGGTCATCCATCACAAATCAGTAGTGTTTACATTGATGATTTTGAAGGATCTACCAGTAACCTCGATTTGCGTTTTCCATTAACTAGCTGGACATTAGCCTCTACCCCTCAACGTTTTCCAGAATTTAAATTGTATGATAATCTAAATTATGGACGAAACAGGGCTAAATTGGCTTGGTATAATATTGAACCTAATTTACAAGATAAGAACAGTACAACCAACCCGCTACGAAAAAATCTGAAAGCTTTGAGCGATCCTAGAACACGTATGGTGTACACCAGTGAATTGTTCCCTCAACAAACAACAAACATTACCAATACCCAAACCACCACTTTTGATGTAGCTTATTATCCAAAAGAGTTAGGGCCATATAATTATGAGTCAAGCATTGACAGTATCAGTGCTGATGGAATTCTTAATCACCCTCAAAATAAATGGGGAGGCATGATGCGTGCATTAGACCAAACAGATTTTGTGACCAATAACTTTGCTTTCTTAGAATTTTGGGTACAAGATCCTTTTATAAAAAATCCGAATAATACTAATGGAGGACAACTTTACATTAATTTGGGAGATGTAAGTGAAGACATATTGAGAGATGGAAAACGTTTATATGAAAACGGTTTGAACACACCAAGTTTACCTGCTTCGGTTGATACCTCTAGTATTTGGGGAACTACACCAGTGAACCCGATTCAAATTACCCAAGCATTTAGTAATAATGCTGCCGATAGAGGATACCAAGATGTGGGCTTTGATGGCTTGAGTGATTCATCTGAACGAACTAAAAGGAGTGAATATTTGCAAAGGATTAAAGACAATTTTGGAGGCGTTAATTCTATCCTTTACAAAAAGGCACTTGCAGATCCATCCCATGATGATTATGTATGGTATAGAGACGGAGACTTTGATGCGGCAGGAACTGATATATTGGGCAGATATAAAAACTACAATAACCCTGAGGGGAATTCGCCAGTTGTTTCAGGAAGTTCAGTTTTTTCTTCTGCGGCAACTCTATATCCTGATGATGAGGACATAAACCATGATAATACCCTTAATCAGACGGAGCAATATTTTGAATATAAGATAGACTTAAAACCCAATATGGCTGCTAATAGTACCAAATACGTTACAGACCAACGTCAACTATCTGTAACCTATGCAGATGGTACTCATGGAACTGAAAATTGGTACCTTTTTCGAGTACCACTTTCTGGTTATACTTCCAATGTGGGTAACATCCCCGACTTTCAGTCTATTCGTTTTATGCGTATGTATTTGGCTGGTTTTGAAGATTCGGCAGTTCTGCGTTTTGCTTCATTAAACCTTGTGAGGAATCAATGGAGAAATTACAAATACGATTTGGATACCAATGGCATTCCTAGAGCATTAGACACCATTGCAAGTAATAGCAATACTACTTTCAATACGTTAGAAGTAAGTTTACAAGAAAATAGCACTCGTACCCCCGTGAACTATGTAATTCCTCCAGGCATTACCCGGGTGCAACAGTTAAGCAACAACGGTGTAAATATTCTTCAGAATGAACAATCAATGTCTTTACAAGTGTTTAATCTTCATGAAGGTGATGCAAGAGCTGTGTTTAAAACAACAAATCTAGACTTGAGATATTATGGTAAAATGTCCATGTTTGCACATGCTGAAAGCATAAAGTCGGCTAATCCTATTAATGATAATGATTTAAACTTGGTGGTAAGAATTGGTCAAGACTTCACTAATAACTTCTACGAAATAAAAGTGCCATTAAAAGTTACGCCTGCTGGAACCTACACTGCCGATCAAGCAAATTTGGTGTGGCCTACAGCCAATAATCTAGATTTTAATCTACAAGATTTAATAAATTTAAAACTAAGGCGTAATTCAGGTGGCAAAAGTGTTTCTACTATTTATAGAGAACTATTAAAAGGAGATCCTAAAACATATAGTGTTTTGGGAAATCCCAACTTGGCGCAAGTGCTGGGCATTATGATAGGTGTTGAAAATGCAAATGGTGGAGTAGAAAGTCCAGTAAGTGCAGAAGTGTGGATTGATGAATTTAGGCTTTCAGATATAAACGACAAAGCAGCGCACGCTGAACTTGCAAGAATGGATGTTCAGTTGGCAGATTTAGGTAAAATCTCGCTTTCAGCCAGTAACTATTCTGATGGATGGGGAACTATTGAGCAAAGCATAAATCAACGAGCTAAAAATAGTTTAACCCAGTTAGATGCTGCCATTTCAATAGAAGCTGGTAAGTTATTGCCTAAGCAACTAGGTTTGTCGATTCCAGTTTATGCAAGCATCAATAAAAGTATAACTACCCCACAATATGATCCTTACGATCAGGATGTGACTTATGCGCACAAATTGAGTAGTGCATCGAGTAAGTCTCAAAGAGATTCAATAAAAAAGGCTTCTTTAGATCAGACAACTATTACTACCCTAAACTTTACAAACGTAAGGGTGATGCCAAAAGGGAAAAACCATATTTGGAGTTTGAGTAATTTTGATGCAAGTGTCTCCTACACAAAAACATATCAAACAAGTCCAACGATTCTATTTAATGATGTAACTAAGTATAAAGTAAATCTTGGCTATACTTTTAATAATACGACAAAATTTAAAGAGCCTTTTAAGAAGTGGATAAAAAATACTAGCCCATGGTTAAGCCTTATAAAAGACTTTAACTATAATCTTAAGCCCTCGTTGGTTAGCGTAAGAGGAGATGTAAATAGGCAATATGGGCAGTTTACGCCAAGGATTGTGAACACGGATCAAGTTTCTGCCAAGGTGCTAAACGTGGATACTACCTATGATAAGTTTTTTACGTTTGATAGGTTTTATAGTCTTCGTTGGGATTTGACTCGTAGCATTAACTTAGATTTTTCTGCAACAAACAATGCTTACGTAGATGAACCAGATGGTGCTTTGAATACAAAACAAAAGAAGGACAGCATGTGGTCTAACTTACTTAAAGGAGGGCGGAATACTCGATATGAACAAAAGACCAATGCTAGTTATACTGCACCTTTAAATAAAATTCCTGCTTTAGATTGGCTTACTGCACGCTATAGTTATGGTACATCTTATGATTGGATTGCTGCTAGCAGACTGGCTATTGGTTTGGGGAATATGATTGAAAATAACCAGAGCAATACTTTTTCGGGAGAGATTGATTTAACTAGAATATATAATAGAAACAAATGGTTACGAACAGCCAATAGTTTTAGTAGTGATAGCCCAAAAAGATTTAACCGGAACAGTAAAACACCGGGCTTGTCGAACAATCCTACCAATGCACTTGGAACAATAATTAAAACTAGAGAAGAAGTAATTGTAGATGCAAATGGTTTCTTACTAACAGGAGCAAAGAAGCGAGAAGCATTGAGCAAGTGGAGAAAACAAAAACGTGATTTACGCATTGCCGAAAGATTAAAGGAAAGTAATAAGCCATTAGAATTGAACGATTTTCAACGTGTTACTGGTAGATTCCTTACCATGACGAAACGTATATCTATTAATTATTCTGAAACATATTCTAGCCGTATTCCTGGTTATATGGGTAGCACGCAGATTTTAGGTCAGGATTGGACTACTAACGAACCTGGGTTAGATTATGTGTTTGGTAAACAACCAACAGCTACTTGGTTAGAAAATAAAGCAAAATCTGGTCTTCTTTCCACTGACAGTAATTTCAACTCTTTCTTCCGTCAGAATTATGCACAAAAGTTGAGCATTACCGCTCAGTTGGAACCTATCAGAGACTTGAAGATTGATGTTACCATCGATAAAACTTTTAGTAAGGATTATTCTGAATTATTTAAGGATACAATGAATAACAACAGTCTCCCTAAACATTTGAATAAATATGCCACAGGAGGTTTTAATATTTCGTATGTATCATTCTATACCTTGTTCAGAAAAACTAATCCAAATGTGGTATCCTCAACCTTTCAAAATTTTGAAAAATACAGGATTTTAATATCAGCTAGGGTTGCCCAAAACAGCCAATATTGGTCAACAAATAATGGCAAAACCACTGCTAATGGTTTTAAAGATGGCTATGGTAAATATTCGCAGAGTGTGTTGATACCAGCATTTCTTGCTGCATACACAGGAAGAGATGCACGTACTATCCCTTTGGTTAATGAAAGTTATGGTTCCATTAGGTCAAATCCATTGGCAGGAATTCTGCCAATGCCAAACTGGAGAATGACATACAGTGGATTGTCTAAGCTACCAGCATTGTCAAATATCTTTAGTTCCATCACTTTAACACATGCCTACAATGGTAATTTATCAATGAACAGTTTTACTAGTGCATTAAATTATACAGAAGATACATCAAGACTAAGTGGGCCAAGTTTTTATGATACCATCACGCACAATTATGTTCCTTTTTACTTGTTTCCTAACGTAACCATTCAAGAAAGCTTTGGGCCTATCATTGGTTTTGATATCACTACTATTTCTCAAGTGAATGTTAAATTCGAGTATAAAAAAAGTCGTACACTAAGCCTAAGCCTTTCAGATTATCAATTGAGTGAAACAAATAGTACCGAGATTGTTTTTGGTGCTGGCTATAGAATAAAAGGGTTTAAGTTGCCATTTTCTTTGCCATTTATGAATAATGCTAAAATGAAACTTCAAAATGATTTGACTTTCAGATTGGATTTATCAAAAAGAAATGACGAGACATCTAATAGTATTCTTGATCAAACAACAACTTATGGAACGGGCGGACAATTAGTGATAAACATTCAGCCATCGATAGATTACGTGATGAATAAACGTTTGGATGCTAAATTATATTTTGAACAAAGAAGGGTGACTCCTTATATTTCCACTTCTTCTCCAACAATAAGTACAAGATTTGGCTTACAACTTAAAGTTGGATTGGGAGATTAACAGTGGTTAGTTATTATAGGTTAGTTATTAGTGAAACCCCCTCTAACCTTTAATTTCTAACAACTAATCAATAACAACTAATCATTAACAAATGAGACCTATTGCTGTAACTGCTTATGCTACTGAATGTTGGAATGCTTTAGAGAAACCCAATTTGGTTTCATTGATTGCTGAAGCCTATAAAAAACTAAGAAAAGAAGGTGAACCATCTATTTCTATCGTTATCCCCGCTTATAACGAAGAAAAAAATATTTTACAAACACTCTATTCTTTGTGCAATAACATCACTGATAAGGCTGTTGAAATTGTGGTAGTAAATAATAATTCAAAAGATAAAACAGAGGAACTTGTAGAATCAACTGGTGTTGGGTGCATCTTGGAAACTAAGCAAGGCATCACAGCCGCACGCAACGCTGGGCTTAGAGCAGCTAAAGGAACTTATATTCTTAATGCTGATGCCGACTCTATTTACCCAATAGATTGGGTGGCAGAAATGAGTAAACCTTTTTTTACTGATTCTAATGTGGCAATGGTTTATGGACGTTTTTCTTTCATACCCATTGGAAGTACGGGCAGGTTAGTCTATTTTTTTTATGAGTATGCTGCTGATTTTATGCGTCTTGTTAACAAGAACTTTAAAGATGAGGCAGTTAATGTGTATGGTTTTAATTCAGGGTTTAAGCGTGTTAATGGATTGGCGGTAGATGGATTCAATCATCCAGTTGGGGCTAATGAAGATGGTTGGCTTGCCCTAAAGTTGAGAGATGGTGGATATGGAAAACTTGTTGCCATCACTGATATTAAAGCACTGGTATGGACCAGCGACCGCCGCATTCAAAGTGATGGAGGACTTTTTAAGGCAGTTACAACACGCATTAAAAGAGTAATTTTTAAACAAGGAACTAACAGAAGCGATTTGTAATTAGGAAGTTGAAGGTGATAAGTTGAAAAGACATTGCATTGGAAATAATGTTGCTCAATTTCTCTAATTGATTTTTGAACATTTGAAAGGAGAGTTCTTGATTTGTTAGTTGTAAAGTATTTTTTAATCTTTTAAATGAATCGTGGAACTGAATTACAACAAAATTTTAATGGGCAAGAATTGAACTAGGCATATATAATTTTCGCCATCTGGGAAGAATTTAGTCTGCGGCAAGCCAGATTTCCACTTTCTAAGAACAATCGAGTCCGATTCATGGTAGATTTTCGCCATCTGGGAAGAATTTAGTCTGCGGCAAGCCAGATTTCCACTTTCTAAGAACAATCGAGTCCGGT